>NZ_DASWWZ010000684.1:0-3191 GCF_036405755.1 Schlesneria sp. | reverse complement strand
TGAGTTTTTCGGAAGGGGCTTTCTTCTCGTCTGAGTCGGTCGGCGGTGAGTTTTCGGTGTCCGGTTTCTGCAAGCTGGGCAGCGGACTGATCGAGCCGTCTACGTGGACCTCGATTTCCAGCGGGACAGGGGCTTGACCGTCGGCGTGAGTTTGTCCGACGATCTTAAAATCCGTCACTCCTGGGGGAAGCAGGAAGTAGTAGCCTCCCTCTCGATCCTGGTAGACGCATCGGTACAGCGTGCGCGCGTGTTGCGCTACCAGTTCAAAGCCAAGGCCCTGGACCAGTGCGGGGATTGCCATGGAATCTCGGAAGACCGTAATGCTCTGGGCGCTGGTCTCTTTCGCGATCACCTTGCTGTATGTCTCAAGGAACGCGGTCGCAGAGGTAGTGATCTGGGAGAAACGCTTCTCTTCCAGGTTGAGAAGCTGATGAGACAGGTATTTCTTGAGTGTCGGCAGCTCGTCCAGTTCCACTCGATAGAACCGCGCCTGCTCGCCCGCATCGAGACTGACGGCGAGGCCTTCCGTCGATCCTTTCAGTCTGATTTGCATCATCTGGCTGTTGAGGGGGACGGGGTTTTGCTCCAGTTGGCTGAGGGCTTCGTCGACAAATTCCGAGGGAAGTTTGAAGTGTGATTTGCGAATCACGACCGGAGGAAGGTCCAGGCTTTCTGCCGTCTGTGCGCTGACTCGCCCTGTGATTTTGGTGCTCATCGATAGCGAAAATGCATAGATTCCGGCTGCGATGAGGGCCACTGCCAGAAGAGTGAATCCGATCCCTTTGGCCAGCGGGTTGGGTTTCTTCTTCTTTTCAGGGCGGCGAGTGATTGCTCTCGCGCGGGGCGGTGTTTCGACGGGCAGTTTTCCGAGGCGGTCGGTCACCGTTTCCGAGGGGGGCGGGAATTGCTGTTCGGAGTGGGTCAGTTCGGGCGGTGCCTCTGCAAACACGATGGGGCCATCCGTGTCGGGTTCGTCCTCTGCGGCCTGTAACGTCACAGGCTCATCTTCCTGCTTGAACAGTTCGACTTGCTGAGGGGCTTCGGTGTGAAGCGGTTGCGATTTGGATGGGACGGTGATCCGCATGGCGCATTTGGGGCATCGCCCTTTGCCCCCTTTGGCGCTGTCGGGAACACGGATGATTGCCTGGCAGTACCGGCAGGGGAACTCAATCGCCATGAGGGTCGGTTTCTCACAGAGTGAGGGGAATGTCACTTTCAGTTGTCATCCCATCATGCGGGTGACAACTGAAAAAGCAATCGGCCAAGTCGATTCCGGCTGCAGCGGGTCTGATGAAGGTAAGCGGAACGCGAATTCCACTTCGTCCGCGCAGAGCTGTGTGCTGCGCCTCGGAATTTCAACAAAATCGACGTGGCATCGCGGTTTTGTACATCAGCAGGCTTTTACCGATACCTGAATTTTGAAATACTCAAACAGACTTGAGAAAGGTACGGCTAAGACTTACTGGAAGACCACGCGATGACTGTGTCGATTGAATTCCCCAACGAAAACCGTTCAAACGTTGCTCGTAAGATTGTTGCTCAGCACGAACCCGTGGCGTTGCGGACGTTCACACCATCCCAGGCAGTCTTTGCCAAGTCGGCAGGTGTCTACCACTGGACGCCGGAAGGTCGAAAGCTGTACGACTATTCTTCCGGTGTGCTGGTTGCCAATCTGGGCCACAATCCCAAACGCTGGCTGCAGGCGCTGGGGCGGTATATGGGTTGGTCGCCCGAGTTTTTCGGTGGATCCCCCGCAGGGGCGAACGAGTATGTCCCCGCGGTAACGCTGACGGCGTACAACGGGATTACCGAAATCGAAACACAGGCTGTCGAACGTCTGCTGGCGAACCTTCGCCGCAGCAAAGGGAGTGAACGGCTCGACACAATCGTCTGGGCCGCTTCGGGATCGGAAGCGGTTCAGAAAGCAATCTGGGCAAGTCTTTCCCGGGATCGAACCCGAGACATCATTCTGGCGACCCGTTACGGGTTTCACGGAAAGAAGGGGCTCGCGAATGCCGTAACCGGATCAGAAAAGGATGCCGAAAGAGATCCACGAGTCCGATTCATCAGCTTCCCGATGGAAGAGATTATCGACGCGGGCTTTGATCCCGCCGCGATTGACCTGTCTAAATATCAGCAGGAACTCGAAGACCTGTGGCGCCAGTTCGGGCGGAAAATCTCGTGCCTGATTACCGAACCGTATCTGGGGGGGGGAGGAAGTTTCCATCCTCCTGCCGCTTATCATCAGATGCTGCAGAAGTTCTGTCGCGAGCATGACATTGTGTTGATCTTCGATGAAGTCCAGGCCAACTTTGGCCGGACCGGGGCGATGTACGCCTTCGAAGCTTATGGCATCGAACCTGACATGGTGGTGCTTGGCAAGGGCTTGGGGAACGGTATTCCGGTCGCCGCCGTAGCGTCTCGTGGTGATGTCTTCGCCACGATGAAGTATGGCGAGGCCTCCGATACGTGGAGTGCCAATCCGCTTTCCTGTGCAGCGGTTCTGTCAACGCTTGATGAGTTTGAATCGACGGACGTTCTGAATCATGCCCGCAAGCTGATGCCCCTCTTTATCAAGGGACTGGAACGCCTGAAATCAACTGGACTGGTGAACCACGTACGTGGGGAAGGGCTGGTGTTTGGGTTTGAGTGCGCCAGTGTTGGACAACTCACTGCCGGTGAAGTCGCCGCGAAAATCGTGCAGGCGTGTTACGTCGGTCAGGACAATACCGGCATTCACCTGCTGGGAGCTCTCGCAGGCAAGGTGCTGCGCGTCAGTCCACCGCTGACGATCACGGTGGAAGAAGCCAATCAGTCGCTCGACCTGTTGTATGACCTGATCGCATCACTGGCGAAAACAATTCGGTAGTCAGATTCCCCGTAAGACTTTTTCTGATGACAGGCGAACCGGACGGGGTGGTGCGCCTGTTCTTCTATTGAATTTCTCGACTTTTCATCTTGCTGAAGTGAAACGGATGTTTCACGCGGGTTCCGGCGCGCTTTGTCGCCGCGGTTGTTGCTGATGTCCCATCATGAGCGGGAGAAATCGCGCGCTGCCATTCTCCCTCTGCCGATCCCCCAGCGTCTCTCCCTGAGCGGCTGGGCTGTCCACGTCTTACGCTAAGTAATTCGACTGCCTCCGATCCCGTTCCCGGTTGATGTTTGTTGCGGGGGCGAGGGGCAGGTCATTT
>NZ_DASWWZ010000683.1:0-18219 GCF_036405755.1 Schlesneria sp. | reverse complement strand
AGGAATCGCCAGCACATACGGAATTGCCGAGCCCAAACGGAGCATCAGCTCATTTCGCCCCCCGATCTGAATGAGGCACCACTGAAACCAGGCAGACAACGGCGGAATCGCTGCCTCTGTGAGACTCCGTTCGAGAATCGTCGAAGGGACATCGGATTCGATCAGCCAATAAGAGCAGTGCTCGTCAAGAGTAAGCGGACCAGCACTGAGAAACGGAATCATCAGCGCAATGGCACTGAGAACGGCAACAGCGAGAAGAAGAATGCCCCATCGACTCTCAGCAGGTTTCGGCATCGGATCAACCAAGGTGGGGTCTCTTCAGGGCGACGGGACGGAAATCTTCAGTCAGGAACCACTGTCGGGTGTAACGAATCTCACCACAACACACTATTTGAGGGACTTGCCTTTTTTTCTGTTAACGCGTCCGCGTTCAAGTCGAGATGATCTTCTGACACGACCCCGAAACCATACCTCAGGCTGATTGACTCGATCGAAGCCGCTTCTCTTGCACCGCAATCGTCCCCACGGAGCAGGTGTACACAATCAACCCAACCCCTACTGCCTGGAGGATGGATACAATAGAACATCGTTTCGACTTGCACACCCGGGAACACCGGACACGCAACCACTGACAAAATAGAAATCCGGGATTCAGCTCACCAGAGTCGGACATTCTGAACCACCAGGGGCAACCCCGTACGAGTGAGAAAACAATGAGCATTGAGTTCTCTTTGGCTGGGAAAAAACTGACAGCCCGTAGCGGCATCCTTGAACTGATGGATGATCTCGGTCGGGCAATGACCGAACATCCCGACATGCTCATGCTCGGGGGAGGAAACCCTGCCGCCGTTCCCTCGATTCAGAAACTCTGGAGAGACCGGATGCAAGATCTGGTCAACGAAGGACCCGCGTTCGACCGCATGCTGGGAAACTATGATCCTCCCCAGGGTAACCCCATTTTCCTCCGGGCGATGACGAAGCTCCTGCGACAGCAGTTCGGCTGGGAGATCGGCCCCGAAAATCTCGCCGTGACCAATGGGGGCCAAAGTGCCTTCTTCTTCCTCTTCAATCTGCTGGCAGGCCGCTTCGAGAACAACAAACACCGTAAAATCCTGCTCCCGCTGACACAGGAATATATAGGGTACGCGGATCAAGGGATCGATGAATCACTCTTCGTCGCCTGTAAACCCGAAATCAGCTGGCCCGACGGACCTGAATCCCGGATCTTCAAATATCGCATCGACTTCGCCGCGGTCGAAAAGCGACTGGCGGAACAGGACATCGCCGCAATCGCCGTTTCGCGTCCGACAAACCCCACAGGAAACGTGCTGACGGACGAGGAAATCCGGCGTTTATCCGATCTGGCGGCTCGCCACGAAATTCCGTTCATTATCGACAATGCATACGGAACTCCGTTCCCGGGAGTCATCTTTGCCGACGCAAGTCCGTTCTGGGCCCCGCATGTCATCCTGACGCTGAGTCTTTCCAAGCTGGGACTGCCCGGAACGAGAACCGCCGTCGTAATTGGCCCGGAACAAATCACCAAAGCCGTCGCCGCGATGACCGCCATCGCCGGCCTGGCGAACGGCAATATTGGACAGCAACTGGTGCTTCCGCTGATTGAGTCGGGAGAAATCCTGAACCTGGGTCCGCAGCACCTTATCCCCTTCTACTCCGAAAAAAGCCGACTTGCGCAGGGGTGGATTCGCGAGTTCTTCGAGGGAACGGGTGTTGACTGGGCCCTCCACACCAGCGAGGGGGCATTCTTTCACTGGCTCTGGCTCCGTAACCTCGATTGCTCCACGAAAGGACTCTACTCCCGCCTGAAAGCTCGCAACGTACTAGTCGTCCCCGGGGAATATTTCTACTTCGGGCTGGAAGACGATTGGGCGCAACGTGAGCAATGTCTCAGACTTAACTTCTCGCAGCCTGCCGAAGTCGTGCGGGAAGGAATTCGCATTATCGCCGACGAAGCATCAAAGTCGCTTCGCTAACCGCAAAGCCTAAAGCCCCGAGAACTTGCATTAAATGACGATTGACGACGGCGAAACCGCACGATAACAATGACACTTCAATTCTCGCTTACCCAAGCTTCGATCGAACTTGACCAAGCCATTCAGCAATTGTGAGACGTTTCCATGTCTGAAGATTATTTGAGTAAACTCGTCGAAGATGGTGTCATCAGCGGGGACCAACTCGGCGAAGCCGAGGACATGGCAAACAGCATCGGAACCTCGGTTGCCGATGCGCTCGTCCGGCTTGGCTACGTCAGTAGCGGCGAAATGGGCCAGCTCCAGGCGGCCCAGTACGGACACGAATACGTCAACCTGGACGCAATGGAGATCCCCGCGAGTGTAATCGCGTTGATCCCTGAATCAGTTGCCCGCGAGAATATTGTCATCCCATTGGGACTTGATGACGAACGCCTCCGAGTCGCAATGATGAACGCCAACGACTTGGATGTCATCGATAAGATTCGGTTCATGGTAAACCGCGACATCGAACCCGTCGGCGCCCCCCGCGAATCCATCCAGAACGCGATCAACCGCTACTACGGCGGATCAGAAACGGAGTCCGTCGACTCCATGCTGACGGAATTCACCGAAACCGCCATCGACTTTACAGAGACCGAAAGTCCGCAGTCGAAACAAGATAAGGAAGAAGAGAACGCACCAGTCGTCCGCCTGTGTAACCTGATCATCTCTGAAGCGGTGAACATGCGGGCGAGCGATATTCACATTGAGCCATTCGAGGACCGAATTCGCGTCCGGTACCGGATCGACGGGGTGCTCGTGGAACGTGACAGCCCTCCCCGCCGACTCCTCGCAGCGCTCACATCTCGTTTTAAGATCATGGCCCGCATGGACATTGCGGAAAAACGCCGCCCTCAGGACGGCCGAATCAAGACCCGTGCCGGCGGAAAAGACTTCGACCTCCGCGTGAGTATCCTGCCAACCAACCATGGACAGGCGATCGTCATGCGTATTCTCGACCGCGATAACATCAAGGTCGGGATTCGCAGCCTGGGGTTCAGCGAAGACAACTACCGCCGCTTTCAGAACATCATCCGCCGCCCAAACGGAATCTTCCTCGTAACCGGCCCCACCGGTAGCGGCAAGACAACCACTCTTTATAGCGCCCTCGGCGAACTGAACCGCCCCGACAGGAAGATCATCACGGCCGAAGACCCCGTGGAGTACTACCTCCCGGGAATTAACCAGGTCGAGGTCAAGCATGATATCGGACTGGATTTTTCGCGAATTATTCGTGCCATGCTGCGACAGGCCCCCAACGTCATTCTGGTGGGGGAAATTCGCGATACCGAGACGGCCGAGATGGCTATTCAGGCTTCGCTGACTGGACACTTGGTTTTCAGTACGCTACATACGAACGATGCGCCCAGTTCTATTACACGCCTGATTGACATGGGCGTGGAGCCGTTTCTGGTCGCATCCAGCGTGATGGCGATTATGGCACAGCGTTTGATCCGGGTGGTTTGCGCGAAATGCAAGGAACCCTACACGCCCGAGCCGTCCGAAATCCAGCACTTTGGAATCACGCCAGACCAGCTCGAAGAGGCGACTTTCATGCGTGGGAAAGGCTGTAACAACTGCCAGCACACGGGTTACCGTGGCCGCAACGCCGTTTTTGAACTCATGCTCATGAACTCGACCCTGCGAGAAATGACATTCAAGAGCGAGCCTGCTCAGTCCATTCGCCGTCAGGCACGACTGTTCGGCATGAAAACCCTCGTCGAAGACGCTCTCTCCCGCTCGCTGATGGGAAAGACGACTCTCGTCGAGGTGTACCGACTCGACAAAGGGGGCCACTAAACCCGGACAACTTTGAGAGTCCCCGAGCAACCAGCAACAATAGCCATGCCAGGAACGACACGGGAGCGACACTTCATCCCACAAGACAGCCGGAAATCACCTCCGACGTCGGCGGGCCTCAAGTCACTCCTGCTCGCGACTGGTCATCACAGATCTGAGAACCGGACATTTCACGATCCGGTCAAAACACGACGTTCCCAATTCGATTTGCGACTCCGTCGGCTTCCGACAAACCAGTGTCGCACTTTTGAGACAATACCGCTGAAGGAAGTCAATGGCAGCCACACTTCAGATCGACAAGATGCTCGAAACCGTTGTCCGTGAGCGTGCGAGCGATTTGCACATCACGACCGGGCAGCCTCCCGTATTGCGACTGGGCGGGCACATGGTGCGTCTGGAGACCAAGACCTTAACCCCGGAAGACACCGTCGGGTTGATGAAAAGTATCTGCCCTGAACGAAACCAGCAGGAACTCCAGGAAGTCGGGGGGACCGACTTTGGATTCGCGTTCGGCGACAAGGCCCGCTTTCGCGTTGCCGTCTTCAAGCAGCGCGGGCACATCGGCATGGTGCTGCGGCGAGTCCCCAACGAATTCCTGTCGTTCGAACAACTGGGACTCCCCCTCGTCATCCGCGACCTGATCATGCGCCCCCGAGGCCTCTTCCTGGTGACAGGCCCGACGGGTAGCGGCAAGACAACCAGTCTCGCCAGTATGATCAACTACATGAACGACACCGTCGACCATCACATCATCACCCTCGAAGACCCGATCGAGTACTACCACCAGCACAAAAAATCGACCATCAACCAGCGTGAGATCGGGGTGGATGTTCCCGACTTCCCCGAAGCACTGCGTCGCGCCCTGCGTATGGACCCTGACGTGATTCTCGTGGGTGAAATGCGAGACCTCGCCACAATCTCCTCCGCAATCACGGCGGCCGAAACAGGCCACGTGGTGTTCGGCACCCTGCATACGACGGGTGCACAGGGTACCGTAGACCGAATCATCGACGTCTTCCCGACGAACCAGCAGGAACAGATTCGAACCCAGCTTTCGGTGGCCATCATCGGGATCCTCTCACAAGCTCTTCTGTCGAGAAAACCCAAAGGGGTGGTCGCTGCCTACGAACTGCTTGTGGTAACGCCGGCAATCGCGAACCTGATTCGCGAAGCCAAAACCTACCGAATCAACTCTTCCATCCAGACCGGACGCAAGTTCGGTATGCAACTGCTGGACGACGCTTTGTTCAGCCTCTGGAAGAACAACATTTGTGAAGAAGACACCGTCATCATCCGGTCCAATCAACCGGGTGAACTCAAAGCCCGCATCGCGCGAGCGAAAAAAGGACTGCTTGACGAAGAAGAGGAAGAAGATGACGAAGACGGTGGCGGCAACGAGTAACCATTCACCGGTCACTCAATCGCCACCAAACAGCAGCAGGAACATCACAACTAAACCAGAACCGCTTCCAGTAAATCACGGTGAAAGTCACTGCCGACCTTGGCGCCCCAACTTGATCAAGATCGAACCGGGACAACTTATCCAAACGGCCTTACTTAATCACCCGCGACGAGAGGATGCGATTCACCCCTTGATCTGGTCCTGGGGCACTAAGCCACTGGTTTAGTTATTGAAGTTAATCGATCAGGTTTTAAGTTCGCCTTTCAGCGAGATGGATAATGTCACATCGGCGGTTTGGACAGATTCTAGTTGATCTCGGGTACCTCACAGAAGATCAGTTGTGGGACGTGCTCGAAGCGAAGAAGCAGGGTCAAGGCGAACTGACCGGCCAAATCGCAATCAGCATGGGCTTTGTCACAGAAGCTCAGGTCACCGAAGCGCTGGCCGAACAGTGGGGAATGCCAGTCGTCAATCTGGCCGAGACCACGATTCCTGCAAAAGCCCTGGAACTCGTGCCACAGACGATGGCCGATGTTTACAAGATCGTCCCCATCTCTCTGAAGGACAATGTCCTGACCGTGGCGATGGCAGACCCTCAAAATCTCGGCGCTCTCGATGACCTGAGAAGCATGCTGGGGGTCGAAGTTCGCGGAGCCGTCTCGAACGCACGCGATGTCGATGCCGCTATTGCGCGACAGTATGCGGGGCGCGAAGAGAGCATTGAAGACATCATCTCGCAACTGGAGGAAGACGCCCCGTCGACATCTGATCGAGCCGGACGGGTTCACGATCTCTCGCCTGATGGCGACGAGGCCCCCATCCGCAAACTGCTGAACATGATCCTGCTGCTGGCGATCAAGGACCAGGCCAGCGATATCCACTTCGAGCCGTTTGAAGATGAATTCCGCGTTCGCATCAAAGCGGACGGAATGCTCTACGAACTGGTTCCGCCACCACGCCATCTGGCAAATGCGATCGTTTCTCGAATCAAAATCATGTCCGAACTGGACATCGCTGAACGACGACTCCCTCAGGACGGTCGCATCGAACTGAGCGTCGGCGGACACCAGGTCGACTTGCGAGTCAGCGTGCTGCCCACCCTGTTCGGCGAAGCGGTCGTTATGCGAGTGCTCGACCGAACCGTCGTGCAGCTGGACCTCAATAAGATTGGAATGGACGCCAACACCCTCAGCCGATTCCGATCGGTCATCTCGCGACCAAACGGAATCGTGCTGGTGACAGGCCCGACGGGTAGTGGAAAAACCACCACTCTCTACTCGGCCCTGAATGAACTCAACGACATCGAAACCAAGATCATCACAACGGAAGACCCGATCGAATACGACATCGACGGACTGATTCAGGTCCCCGTTAACCCCGACATTCAAGTGACATTTGCCACGGTGCTTCGCGCCATCCTCCGGCACGATCCCGATACGATTCTCGTGGGCGAGATCCGTGACTTTGAAACAGCCGAGGTCGCAATTCAAAGCGCCCTCACCGGCCACCTTGTGTTCAGCACACTCCACACCAACGACGCTCCCAGTACGATCACCCGACTCCGTGATATGGGGATTGAACCGTTCCTCATCACGGCCACCGTGGAATCCGTGCTGGCTCAGCGACTGGTGCGAAAAATCTGTACCGAATGCCGTACACAGTTCGACCCGAGCGATGAACTGCTGATGGAACTGCAACTGCCGATCGCACAGGCTCGACAGTACAAGTTCTACTACGGCAAAGGATGCCAGCGATGCAACAACTCTGGATACAAGGGACGATGCGGTATCTATGAATTGCTGGACGTCACCGACGACATTCGCGACCTCATTTCGTCTAACGCGAACGTGGACGAGATTCGGAATTTCGCCCGCGGCCAGGGCATGACAACACTGCGCGAAGCAGGATTGAAACTGATCTTCGACGGCATCACCACGATTGACGAAGTCGTCCGCGAAACCGTGATGGAAGATGCAGGTTGATAGCGGGCTATATAATTCAGACACTAACTACTAAACAGGCAACTTTTGCATTCCCTTCTCGCCGAGCTTCTCTGCTTTCGCGAAGGGACGCGAAGTAAGCGACCGCAGCAACGATCAAGGAAACGAACACCGGCAACACCAGGGCCTGACATTAAGAATTGGTAGCACAGAGCAAGATTCCAAGTGGCACATGCCGCTTGTACACCGCACCAGATCAACAATAGCTCAGTCACAACCCCTCTTAAGCAGTCCTGTCTTATGGCTATTTTCGACGATGATCGTTGCTTACTAAATTCCCGGAAAATGGCACGGTTAATGTATTAACTCATTCCTCAGCCCGTCATGAAGCTGTCGAGGGCAGAGGTAGACAAAACAGGGTGTGTGACAAAACAAAGAACGCTTGGGACTTCTGTTACAGAGTGAACTGCAACAGCGAATCAAACCACCACCAAGATTCTGGTCACTGGACTATTTAGCAACACTATTCTGCCTCAATGCGAGTGAAATTGATCGGAGACGGGCGATGCCGACATTCCAGTACGAAGCAATGGACAACACGGGCCTCGAGGTCAAGGACACGATCGACGCCGCCTCCGAACAAGAGGCCCAGTCGCGAATCCGTGAGAAAGGCTTTTTCGTAACGAAGATCACCGAGAAGGGTCGTGCGAAGAAGACCAAGGCGGAGTCCGGTAAGACCAAGGGGGATGGCAAGACTCAGGCTGATGCCAAGAAGAAGGCCCCTCCCAAACGCAAGAAGGCGGGTGGTGGATTCTCGATTGGAGGCGTCAGCGGGAAAAAGCTGTGTACGTTCACCCGACAACTCTCGACGCTGCAGGATGCAGGACTTCCGATTCTCCGCAGCCTGCGAATTCTGGAAAACCAGGCACGACCCGGACCACTCAAAGGCTCGCTCATCGGCGTCATTGATGACATCGAGTCAGGCAGCACGTTGTCGGAAGCGATGGCCAAGCAGCCGAAGGCGTTCGACAATCTGTACGTGAACATGGTGAAAGCCGGTGAAGCGGGGGGTGCTCTTGAAGTCATTCTCCAGCGACTGGCCGAGTTCAAGGAACGGTCCGAAAGCCTGAAGCGAAAAGTCAAAGGGGCCATGATCTATCCGTGTGCGGTCATCACGGTCGCCACGCTGATCGTCGGCTTCATCATGTATTACATCATTCCGAAGTTTAAGAAGATCTTCGACGACTTCGGTACGGAACTTCCCGGCATTACGGTGGTCCTGATCCAGTGCAGCGACAATGTCGTGAACTACTGGTACCTCGGCCCCGTCATCCCGTTTGCGTTATGGCTGATGATAAAAATCATCAAAAAGAACAAAACCGGAGCCTATATCGTCGACTGGGTCTCACTTCGAATACCGCTACTGGGGCTGATATTCCGTAAATCGATTATCGCCAGAACGTGTCGAACACTCGGCACACTGGTCGCTTCCGGGGTTCCGATCCTCGAGGCCCTCGCCATCACAAGGGACACCGCTGGTAACGCGGTCTTCTACAAGGCCTATGAACACATCATCGCGGCGATTCGCGAAGGGGAATCAATGGCGGTGCCGTTACGTGAAACCAGAACAGTAGACGAGATCGTGGTCAACATGGTCGACGTGGGTGAAGAAACGGGGGCACTCGACACCATGCTTTACAAGGTGTCCGATGTGTTCGACGAAGAGGTCGGCGTGCTGGTGGAAGGCTTGGTCAACCTGCTGGAACCACTGATGGTGGTGGTGCTGGGTCTGATCGTCGGCTTCATCGTCATCGCCCTCTTCATGCCCCTGATCAAGTTGCTCAACGACCTGTCGTAAGGTCAGACGAGACGAGGCCACCAGGCACAGCGATTTCCGGCCACCCGGCCTGAGTCGCTGTGTCAAAATCCTCTCTCAACTTCAATCTGCTGCAATGACCTGACTGCCGACTCGACCGCATTTTCAATATCGCCAATTCAAGTTAGGAACGAATCATGACAGGGCCTTATCAGCACACGCCTGGCCTGCGGCGAAACGGATTCACATTGATCGAAGTCATGATCGTGATCGTGATCCTGGCAATCCTGACCGGACTTTTGCTACCCGCCCTCAACTCAGCAAAGTATCGAGTCACTGTCGGCCAGGTCCGATCCGAAATTACCAATCTTGAAAACGCAATTGGGGCCTTCAAGTCGCGGTTCGGGATTGAACCCCCGAGTCGCATTACTCTGTGGGAAGACCCCTCGACGAATAATGGCTGGAGTAGCGGATCGGCGAATCAACTGGCGATCAACAGCTTGTCGATTCTGCGCCAGATGTTGCCCAACTTTGACCATACGAAGGCTCGTGATCTCGACAACGACGGAACAACGACAGGTGGCCCCTTCACTCTCACACAGGGGGAATGCCTCGTCTTTTTCCTGGGAGGGATGCCCAATGGCACGGTGGTCGGCGGCCAGAAACAGTTTGCCCCCTCCGGCTTTTCCAAGAACCCGGCAGATCCATTCTCACTGGGCGGGACACGTGAAGGACCATTTTTTGAATTCAACACCGGCCGTTTCACTGACTATGGCGTAGAGGGATTCCCGGAGTACAAGGACACCTTTCCCGCTCAGTCAAAGCCCTACTTGTACTTCAGTTCGTATGACGGGTCAGGTTATCGGGAACATCTCACCGGAATTGCCAATGAGTATGCCGACACCTACTCCCAGGCGACTGATGTTCCCGTGCTGGCCTATCGGCAGGGTTCGTTATTGTCAGCCACCCCGTTCAAACAGAAGTCTTTCCAGATTATCTCACCAGGCCGCGATCAGAAGTACGGCCCGGGTGGACCTTACGTGTCCGGCAACACGGACCCCCTGCCTGCGTGGGACACCACCGCTTTGCCCAGTTGGGCCGGTTCACCCCTGACCGTGACGACCTCCGATCGCGATGCAGAGCGAGACAACATTACCAACTTTTCAACAGGCGTGCTTGCCCAATAGCCTGAACCCAACCCTGTATTAAGTGAGCAACTTCCGATTGTGATCGGCCGAGAGGTGTAAGATGAAGACGACAACAGTGACACCAGCCACGAGACGCCACACCGCCCTGCGGTTCGGCTTCACGCTGGTCGAAATTTTGATCGTCATCATGATCATGGTCCTGCTGATGGCAATTGCCGCCGCTGCATTCGGCAATTTCATCGGGACGTCGAAAGAGAAGGCCACGCTCGCGACGATCTCCAAGATCGACAAGATCCTCCAGCAGCGAAGAGAAGCCTTCGACCGGATGGACTTTTCGGACGCGGCCCGGAGACTGCAAACTGTTGATTTGACGAATATCGGGCTCACCTCTCCTGAGAGCCAGATTCCTAACCGCCAGGTAGCGGAGATCATCGTTCGTAAGCAACGCTTTCAAATGGCTTTCCCCCAGCGTGTGGAAGAGCGTTCCGTTTTCAATGGCGTGAATTACTACTCCTACTTCACGGGGTTAGCGCAACGTCCTAATTATGAGAGTGCGGCACTCCTTTATCTCGCCATTACACAGGGCGAGTCATTCGGTGCCCCCACGGTGGACGACGATGCATTTTCTGCTGCGGAAGTCGCCTCAATTCCCATCGACATCGGCGGATCGACGATCGACTTGAAATATTTCATTGACGCCTGGGGCCAACCGCTCCGCTTCTATCGCTGGCCGACGAGTCTCATCAAACCGCAGGAAGGGGCAACCGCGAGTTCGTTCCGAGTCCAGGTGCCAACTCGAGAATTTTCCTCGATGCTGATTCCCTCACTGCCGGACTTTGACCAGGAATCACTACGAAGTTCACCCTCGATTGCCAACTTCGAACCGGCCTCGTTCGGCAAAGACGGTTCGGCAGGGGTCGCAGGTGCAGACGATGACAACAACGGTACGACCGATGATGTGACGGAAATGGGTTGGCCAGGTAGCGACGATCCGGAACCGTTGAACCGCGATCCGGATGATCCCTCGTTCCGATTTGCGGTTTATTTATTCGGAATGACTGCTGCCGAAAGAACTACTTTCCGTGCGGGATTTCGACTTTACTTCCCGGAAGCCACTTACCACACGCCGTTGATTCTTTCGGCGGGCCCTGATCGGGCACTGGGCCTGCACGAACCCAACGATACGACATCCGTCACCCACCGGCTGGCTCGCCCCTTGTCGCTGACGACACCAGACTCGATCGCTCCTCTGGTGGACAACATCACGAACCTCAATCAACGAACCAGGGGGAACTGATCCATGCGAAGTCACCCCAGCGTCGTCAAACCCGTTCGCCGATCCGGCTTCACCCTTGTGGAACTGTTGATCGTCGTCAGCATCATGCTGATTCTCGCGACCATCACGATTACGTCCATCAACTTTAATATGAGCCGCGATCGTGTTCGTGAGGCGGGCCGTCAACTTCAATCCTTCATCGCCGGGGCGCGCGATCGGGCCATTTTTGCCAAAGAAATTCGTGGAGTCCGCCTGATCCTCGATCCGCTCAATCGCCATACGGCCGTTGCAGTCCAGTACGTTGGTGCGGCCGAACGGTGGTCGGACGGGGAGATTCTGTTCGACCCGGCCGGAGATAAGATCCAGCTTCGCGACTCTATTCTGATGCAAAATTTGGGACTCTTCAGTGTCGGCTCTCAAATCGAGATCCCGAAGAACAGTGGAAACTACTGCACTATCGCCAGTCGCGTAATAACGGGTGGGGGGAATTGGATCCAGTTAAGCAAGTCCTTTCCACAATATGCCAATACGTCCGTCAGTTACGCGCTCCTGATGCCTCCTACGCCGCTCCCTGGTTCGAATCCTGTCCCCTTGCCGACGGGCGTGGTCATTGATCTGGACGGATCCAGCGTGCCGTTTTCGTGGCGTCCTTCGCTGACAAATACGGCACTCGGCTATTCCTCGAATATGGACATTCTGTTCAATCCGCGCGGCGCCGTTGCTGGCGACGTGGCCGGGAATGGAATCCTGCATTTGCATCTGGCGGACTCGGCCGACGTGGTGTTGTGGCAGACCGTACCGGGACGGATTCAGATGGCCAACCCGAGCACGACCCAGTGGTCCCCCCCCATCGTGCCCGCCAACGGGACCGTGGGGACGCCGATTGTGACACGCGACCAGATTCTGGTGAGCCTGAATGGTCGTACCGGAAACGTGAGTGTGCATCACGTCAATCCGACCAACGTCAGCCCTGCGGATCAGGTTGCCGACGACCCCTATAGCTTTGCTGAGACGGGACAGGTGTCAAACTAATGAACCGTTACCCCTCCCATTCATGCTCGACTGTCGTGCGTCCGCGTAGCGGCGTGACGATCAGCGAAGTGCTGATTTCCATGGTCATTATGGCGGTGGGAGTCGTCTCGCTGGCCACGCTGTTTCCGATCTCGATTCTGCGAGCCATGCAGGCATCGCAACTGACCAACTCGGCCATCGTCTGTAAAAACGCCCGAGCAAGACTCGTCTACGACGGGTCGATCATGAGCAATGCGAATATTCCCTTCCCGAATGTGGCCAGTCTCGACCCCACCAATCCCCCGGTCAGAGGGATTATTGATCCGTTCGGGACACTTTCGCTGTACGGCTTACCCAATAATATCGCGGGTGTTCAGCGACGGTCAGGCGGACCTGTGACACTGGAGCACGCCGAAAGCGCCGCACTGCTTCCCGATAGCTGGTCTCTGGTACGGCAAGACACGGTCGCGGGGGGATACTCCAACGGTTCGTTCCTGGTGACACTCGCCTCCCCCGCCTCCAATTTCGCGGATATTGCACCCCGGACCTTGACGGGCGCCGGAACCTCGCTGCCACTTTACCGCATGGTCTTACTTGACCCCACAGGTCGGTACGCGGTCCGGCGAACGATCCGCGAAGTTGTGAGTGGAAATCAGATGAGCTGGCAGGACCCGAGTGGCGGCCCCGCCTATGACCTGCCATCCAGTTTCATTCCGGCTAAAGCTCGAATTGAAGTTCGTGATAACCGCTATACATGGTTGTTGACCGTACGGAAGCGACCCATGGATTCCTCGTTGACGAGCTGGAAGGCAGATGCCGATCTGGTTGTGTTCTTCAACCGCACTTTTGTTGCCGCAGATGAAGGGATTGATTCGGCTTCCGGTAATGCCCTGTATCAGATGTCCGCCATCGGTGCATCGGGTGGTTTCGACGGTGCGCCTGGTATCGCCGGGGTGGATGATGATCTGGATGGAACACTGGATAATGCCAGCGAGCGGGGCTGGCCAGGATCGGATGATCTGCGTTCACTCTCCATCGGAACCCCCGCTCCCCTGTATCTGAAGAAGGGTGGCTTCATTTTCGAGCCGTCCCAGGCCCGCTGGTATCGGGTCATTGACCTCGATCTGACAAACGGGCGAGTTCTGCTGGATAAGGACCTGGTCGATCCGCCGGCGAATCCTTTGGATGTGGTCGTGATGAAAAGCATCGTTAACGTCTACGAACTTGGAACCTTCACAGGTTCGCAATGACGCTCGTGTGCATAGAGCTGCGAGCAATCGAATCGTCGGCGGTGACGATTCCACATTATGTTTAAAGATAATGCCATGACACGTAATTCCAACATCCGCAACCCCGCACTGAAGCGCAGCCGTTCGGTTCGGAGTTCCCAGCCGATAGCGGGCGATCGCACTGCTCGCGGGTTCACGCTGGTTGAGATGCTGATCGCGGTCGGTCTGATCCTGCTGATCATGTCGATGTTCGCAACGATCTTCGAGATCGCCGCAGGATCGTTGTCCAAGCAGAGAGGACTCGCGGAAAACGATCAAAAGGCGCGTATGCTCACATCCGTCATCCGCGGGGATCTGGAGAAGCGGACTTTCCGTGACATCATCCCCTTCACTCCAGGCCAGGATACGGGGGCACTGGGAGGTCTGCTGCTTCGCCGATCGGGGTACTGGTATTATGCCGAGAACGATCCGACCGACGAGACCGATGACGTGCTGCAGTTCACCACCAAGGTCACATTGAAATCGCAAAACTCGGACACCGCTCCGTTTCTGGGGGTGGCCGTCCCCTTCTCGGGTGCCACACGAACGATCGCGAGCCAGGATGACAGCGGCCTGCAGGGGATCTTTACCATTACGGGGAATGTCACAGGGTACTTCCCTTCCGGCGCACCATTCGGCCACATCTGGGTTTCCGGAAGTCGCAGCTCGAACGGTCTCCAGTCGAACGACGGTCGCTATCGCGTGACCAATATCTCGCTTCCGGGGGGAAATACACAGATCGAGGTGGACCGTCCTATTCTTCCGATGTCGACTCTGGGGACGATCTATCTGGCGGAAGACCAGCCGGAACTCGACGACGGCATCGCTGGAAACATGATGGGACAATCGGGTGCAGCCGAGATCTCGTATTTTCTGCGAGGGGGCAATCTCTATCGGCGAGTGCTGCTGATTCGGGACACCGACCCTTCCGACAGCCAACCCCGCGCCAACAATGGTGGCCCACTGATCTCAACTGGGAATCCTGACTACACCAGTGAATACCTGCCGAGCGGGGGATCGTTCTGGCGGGACCTTGATTACTCGGCCTTCAACTTCCGCGGCAATTCCACAGGGACCAACCTGATAGGAGGGGGAGTTCGTTTTCATAACGTGGGCGAATCCCTCAGCAACGATGCAAACGGGCCCAAGGAGGTGGCTTTCAGTACCCCGCTTCCTTTGCCAACCCCCCTTCAGCCACAAGACCAGTTCCGCATTCTCAGTCTGGGGATTCCACAGACACGGTTTGGACATGATCCGTGGACGGGGCTTCCTCGTGAATTCGCCATGGCTGGAACAGACGGCCAGCTTGGTACCGCCGACGATACGGGATTCATTGGTCGGTACACCACATCGGAATGTTCCGATTCGGCCTTCTACTACCCGGGGGCGATGACGACGATTCCGGACCGACAGAACCCCGCGCTCGACACGAATCCCATGTCCATGAATACCCCAGTCACACTCGACCTGAATGGAGCGGTGACCAACTATTCCAGCAGCCCCATCCAGCGTCGCGGTACGGACATCCTGATGGCCAACGCGTTGAGCTTTGACGTGAAAGTCTGGGACCCGGCCGCGAATGGTGGCTATGGTCAGTTCGTCGATCTGGGAGACAACACGATTACAGGTGGTTCGTTCATTCCTGGCAATTCACAAAACTTCTATTACTCGCCGTCGACGGCCGGAAACGGCAAATATCGTTATGACACCTGGCACCCCAGGGCAGAAATTGCGCAACCGGGCAGCCCCGCAAATCGAAATTCGAACCCACCTTTCGCCACCGCGGTAAGTGCGGTTCAAATTACGATTAATTACCGCGACATCGCCAGTGAGCAGATTCGCCAGGTCACGATCGTCCAATCGCTTGTGGACCCTTATTGACAGTTTCCTGACCAAGACACGTCAAATCTTTCAGCGTGCGGGCCGTGTTGCACACGGAACAATTGTGAGGTCTATCATGAATCGCATCTCCCTGAACACCAAGTCGCCACAACGGCATCGTCGTCGAGGTTCGACGATGATTGTCGTGCTGGCACTGCTGGGATTGCTGGCACTACTGGGCTTCACCTTCTTTACATTGGCCAATCAGGATCGCCAGGCAGCGGAATACTTCACAAGTGAAGCGCGCACTGTCGGTACGACCAGCCAGCCCGATGGGATTTTTGACTGGCCCCTGCGCCAATTGATCCTCGGCCCTGACGACAGCAACTACAACAGTATCCTGTGGGGCGGACGCTTCTCTCTGGTACCGGGTCTGCTGGGTCGCGACGGAATCCCCTTCAATGGGGAAGGTGTCAACCTTGCCATCGACGCGTCCGGCAATCCCACGGTCGATATGGATTTTGACGGAACCGGAGACAACCCGAACTTCCTCAACATTGTCGACTCGCCCGTCGCGAATAATGGACTGCTCTGGGGTACAGGCAAATCGCTGGCGACGCTTCCTGCACCGGACATCGATTACACATCGCCTGATATCAACAACATGGCACTCTCCTATGATGCCGTCGCGTATGACAATTTAAACGACCCCGCAACCTCAAAGCGGGTGATCATCCCCTCGTTCTTACGACCGCAATATCTGCGCAGCGCCGGAGCCGCAATTCAGGACTGGTATGACAATCCGACCGCAGTCCCTGCGTCGCGGAGTTTTCGACCACACTCTGACCATTACTACATCGACTCAAGTGGCAACTCGACCAATATCAAACGCTTCGTACTCCCTTCCGAAGCGGCAGGGTTGGGCCTGAGCACCGGGTTTTCGTTCCAGCCCCTGGATAGCTCTGGATCTCCGACGAACGGAGGACGGCTAGGTGTATGGACATCCCGCCCTCTGATCGAAGTTCATGCCCCGCACGAAGTGAACCTCGATGTCGACACGGACGGGGATGGGATCCGCGACGCCATCCTGCTGGACCTAGGATACGCTCCCGTTCGCCGGGGGGATGGGAAGCTAGTCATTCCTCTGTTTGCGTTTCAGGTGCGTGATCTGAATGGCTTGCTGAACCTGAACACGACCACTTCCACACTCACGAAAGAACTCATCCCCGCGGATCTGACAACGCAGGAGTTCGGTGCGGATGTGATGGGGGTGGGGCGATATCTTGGCAGTTCCAATCAGGGACACGCCGCCTCCGAAATCAATGCCGCTTACGGGATGACCACCGATCCAACAGATCCTCTGGCCGTCTCCGTCGCGGACACCCATCAGTACCGGTGCTTTCTGAAGTCGCTGGGTGCCGACCGAGCCCCGATGAATATGCGGGAAGTGGCGAATCTGGAATGGTTCTTCCTGAACTACGGACGCCCCCACTACAACGTCGAAATCGGTTTGTCTGCTTCGGCAACGGCAGCAGCCATGGCCCCGGCGATTGAATCGGTGACGCCCGGCTTGCTGGGGGACGTGGACGTATTACTGAATCTGATTGCCACGGGATCGGGATCACTGCCCCAAGCGGGCATGATCAACTTCAACGACAATCTCGACGCGTCCAACAATTATCCCTACTTGTGGACGAGCAATTCCGTCGTGCCGTATCTGGGCACTCCGCTCGACTTGATTGGTAACGGTAGCATTCTGCAATCCAACCTGGGAGGCCTTAACCCGCTGGGGAAGAAGCTGAACCTGATCGACCGCTCCATCCAGCCGGGAATTGGCCCCAATCGTTGGCTCGCCTTTCAGGGATATCACGCGAACGCGGACGTCAATCTGGCGAATTCGACGTTCGCCGGACAGTTGCTGCCTGTCGCTTCCACCAGAAATCAACTGACCGACGACGCGACAGAAATCATCGTCGATCCGGATGCCATCACCTATGCGAAGACCCCCGCCATCTCCGGGACCCAGACGGGGAGCGCCGTAAGTAGCGATGCTGCCTTCGGCGCGCTGGAGACCGCCTTTCTTCAGCAGTCAACCGCCGACGGGGCAACCGTGCGCTCGTCCTCGCGCATCTCCAGCCTGATCCCCATGAATTCGACCGCCAGTTCTTACGCGGCCCGAATTCGTTCCCAGTACACGACCGTCAGTTCTGACCGTCGCGAATACAGCAAGCTCAATCCTGATCCGTCTGCGTCCACCGTGCAGATGCGAGCGTGGGAGAATAATTTCATGAGCTCGGTCGGCCCCTTCCGAACCGTGGTCTGGTACCACCTGAGCGGAATTTCGCCCCTGAGCACCAAACAGTTCCGGTTGAGCGCCAATCAGTTGCTGGTGGATGGAACAGGAGAGGCGTTTTCCGCCGGGGCCCCCACCTCGCTGATGTTCCGTGATTTGACCGCACACCCCGCGAACGTCCCGAGCGCTGCCATTCCTACCGGACCGCTGCCGTATCCCGGCCCGACGATCGCTTCTCCATCGCAACAGGAGTACTTCGCTCGGCGAGACCGCCAGGCAATGGCCCGGGATATCTACACCTTGCTGTACCTTTACTGCGGTGGCTTGAACGTCGATCCGCTGACAACAGCCAACACGCCTCCCGGTGCTGTCTACACATCGCAGCAACTGAAAGAGATGGCGCAGTTCGCG
>NZ_DASWWZ010000682.1:0-20167 GCF_036405755.1 Schlesneria sp. | reverse complement strand
GCTGGATTAAGGATCAATCCAACGCACCATTGTGCCCGTTCCCCATTAAGTGCCAGGGTGGCGGTGAATATGATTTCCCGATTCGACGAGGGGAATTGAACGAAGGTTTGCAGCATCACTTAGTCTACTGGCGGCAATTTCGCCGAAATCGAAAGAGGTGAGAATCGGGGAAGGTGTCGGGACTCAGTGCGCCAGTACAGAGCAGACCAGTCGGGACACAGCGAAGCCTGTTCGATCGAGTGGCCCAGACGTCGCTTCGGAAGTCCGGGTTACATCGCAACAAGAGGCGACGCGCAATCGCCTCCCCTGTGGCGAGCGTATTAGGTTTCCGCGGTCCGGCAGATGGTTTCGTCGATTCGAGATCAATCCCAGACGTATCGTTCATCGATCTCAACCTCGTGTTTTTCGCACAATTCGCGGAACTCGCCCTGAAATGACCGGCGTCCGTGATGCTCTGCCTGTCGTTCCACATAATCGAGAACGGACTTCAATTGTGATTGGCTAAACGAGAATGCGCCGTAGCCATGTTGCCATGCGAACGAGGATAATTCCGGCGAAGTCGTCTTCGCCCATTTCGAAGTTTCCGTTTTGATATGTTCGATCAAACTGGCGGTCGAGACAGTTCGCCCAAGACCACAAACGACATGGACGTGATCGATCCATCCTCCGGCAAGTTTGGGATAGCACCCGGCGGCCCGGACATGATGGCTCAGCATTTTGAACATCTCGTCGCGAAACGTGCCCTCATTGAGAAATGCCTGGCGTCCTTTGGTGCTGAAAACAAGGTGGAGCCAGATTCGAGAAAGCGATTGTGGCATAGCGAAGTGCCTTAATCGTAGGAAACAACCACCAGAGAATCATGCATCCAAACGTATGATGCGGGTCATTCAAAATGCAGAAGGCATAGAATAACCTCGATCGTTGATGGTTCAATCCAGAGAAGAAAACGACGAGTTTAATAAAAAGTTTACGAAGGAAGACGGCGATCATGAAACATAAGACCAGCAATCCCAACCCCACCGCAAATGCAAACACCCTCTCTTCCGGCCCAAAGGGCCATCGGTTTCCATAGATGTGGTGCAACAAATGATCGTCATCCCATCTGGACCTGGGACCTGGCGAACTGGCGAACCCGCATGGCGATGACGGTTTCGATTCAAATGAACGACCGGCCCTTTAGGCCTCAAACCGTTGGGGGTTCCTCGAACCCCAGCCCGTTGGGCTGGGCTATGGGAACGGGTTGCCCCTTGGGCCGGAAGAGACCGGAACAGGCCACAGAGGCCATTGATGTCCATCGCGTGAATGAACGTTGGCGAGTTCAAA
This sequence comes from Schlesneria sp., assembly GCF_036405755.1. NCBI lineage: Bacteria > Pseudomonadati > Planctomycetota > Planctomycetia > Planctomycetales > Planctomycetaceae > Schlesneria > Schlesneria sp. The sequence goes on along the minus strand of NZ_DASWWZ010000682.1, from coordinate 18,844 downwards.
CCGACATTCGCAAATCCCAACATCGATCAAAACCCCACCGCACCGCACTGCACCGTGACCACGAACGCAAATGGAAACGACCTCTCTTCCGGCCCAAAGGGCCATCGGTTTCCACATCCCAGCCCATCGGGCTGGGATGTGGTTCGGGTAAATACGCCAAGGCCTGAAGGGCCGACCGTTCGAACGCATACCGAGCCGCAACCGAATCATTTTCGGCCTCTGCCCGTCATTGCGGACCCTGTTCGGCTCTATCTAATCTGGCTCTTTCCCCTGCCGCTCCACCGAATATCCTGTATTCCCGGTTGAGAAAGTCCCGCATTCTGTGATTGGGGTTTAATGTTCCTTGCCAAGATTGTCTTCGGACCTGAGCCCTCAGAGCGACAAGATCGCGAAGAGTTGATCGATGCTGCTGAGTGGTGTTTGGAACTGCTATCTCGGAATGGGCATATTAATGGACCATCCGTAATGCAATGGTGCGAGGGGAGGTTAACCTCTTTCTCGTCACTGCCGCGTCGAGACTCTTTGTCTCCGAAATTTTTCGGAGAATTTACGCGTGCCAGTTGGGATCTCGTTGTCTCTCGCTTCGGCAAAGCTCCTCAGATTGAGATCCTCAATGCTGAGGATTCAAAGCGGTTTCAATCCTGGAAACGCTCAACCTGGTTATTCCTTTATCCATTTGATTTTCCGGAAATGAGCGGGCTAAGAATCGGTGACAGCACTTCTCCGGTTCCACTTTATCTTTTGCCAATTTCCGAGGGGACTCGTGAACACATTTGCTTCTGGATCCGTGATTACCAACACCACTATGGCATCTGGCTGTCGGGAGGTGCCTTAGAAAATTCTGCCTATACTGAACTGACCGATTTTCAAAGTTGTCTTCTTAGGACCGGCCGTGAACTCGCGAAAGAAGTTGAACGCGCGACCGGAAAAGAGACCATGTCTTTCGCATGGAGCTATTCTGAGAGGGAGGATGATAAGGAGGCACGGTCGTGCCCAGGGTGTGGTCGCGACTGGCAAAAGACAATTCCATCCCGACATCGGGATCAGTACACGTTATTCGACTGCGTCTGCCGCCGCTGCCGACTGGTCAGATAAGCTTCGCAGTCTCTCATTGTAGAGGCCGCTTCAAAACCCTGAGATTGCAAAAAGCAATCTGGCAGACAATCTGCACACAATGAGGTCAGGGTGCCACCGGGAGAATCCCAGCCCGTTGGGCTGGGCTATGGGAACGAATGGCCCCTTGGGCCGAAAAATGCCGGAACAGGCCACAGGGGCCAGAGATGGCGATTGCGTGAATGAACGTTGGCGAATTCAAACCGACATTCGCAAATGCCAATATCGATCAAAACCCGACCGCAACCACGACCGCAACCGCCACCACAAATGCAAACGCCCTCTCTTCCGGCCCAAAGGGCCACCCATTCCCATAGCCCAGCCCATCGGGCTGGGATGTGGTTCGGGTAAATACGCCAAGGCCTGAAGGGCCGACCGTTCGAGCGTACCGAGCCGCAACCAAATCATTTCCAGCCTCTGCCCGTCATTGCGGACCCATCTATTCTGTCCCTTCCGCTCGTCCCTCAACAGAATAAAGGTCGCGAGGACACCGCATCCGTCATTGACACGTCTCGTTGAGACTCACCGACGTCCGGCGATTGGTTTACCTGAACCCTTCCAATGGATTGGAAGATTGCGATGTTTCCGATGCTGAGTCTTTGGTAGGTATGTTGGGTGGAGCGTTTCGCCGGTGAGTTGAGATCGGCCGAACTCGAGCAGGTCGATGCAGGTCGCAGAGCTTGTTGAGCGACGGGCTGGCCAAGTTGGGCAGCCCCGGGCCAGTCGGTGGCCAGTCCCATCTGGTGTATGGATCGTGAATTACGTGTTTTCGTGGGGACTGGCCAACTGGCCAGACTGGCCAGACGATTTTCGCGCGGAACTGGGGTGGTCGACGCCCTATTGGTTCAATGAGAAATAGGCTGTTCCTCTTTAGTCCGATTGCGTTCTGTCGCCCTTGCAGGTGTCGGCGTACTGAGAATTCTGCCTGAACCTGGCGGCTGGGTTTGGGGTCGTTCTTTGGTTTGATGGGATTTCGATTGCTGCCTGAGGGATGCCAAGATGCGTCACGGCGCGGCATTACGTTGAGGCGTGCTGGAACAGTGATTAGATGCTCATGTTGCTCAAGTTTGAGCAACATGAGCATCTAATCAAAACGCTGGAAAAACAGGGGTTTCTGCAATTAGGTGCTCAAGGTGCTCAAATGTGTGCAGCGCGCAATTCGGATTCCGGTTTTCCTTGTGAGTTTAGTTGATCGTCATCGGACACCTTGGGTCACAAACCTGCGTCGGAATGCGTAATCGCGTAGTCAGTGTCCGTGATGTCAGTGGGTGGCGGTCGGCGTGCGCGGAGGTAGACTGACTGGACTGGCCGGAGTGGTGGCCGGGATTGAGCAGTAACCTGTTCCGGAAGTTCGGCCCCGGCAGGGAATCATTTCAGCGGTCTTGAACTGGATGGCGCTCACGCTGCGGGCGCAGCGTGAGGCAAATTTACTTTATGGGGCAACGGCAATGGCATCGACGATCAGTGTGTTGTTGGATGTGATGGATTTTTGTCGGGTTCGCACGCTGATGACGCTCGACGAAATCGCGAAGCTGCCGGATCCCGCCACAGTCCTGGGCTGGCGGCCGGGGCCGGGGCGAGCGCACATCGGGTGGCAGTTGACTCATATTGGGATCACCGAAGAACTCACCGCGACGGAGCGGATGCTGGGGACGACGCCCGCTTACGCCGATCTGGTTCCCCGCTTTAAATTCGGCAGTGTTCCTGACGACGACATTCCGTCCGTCGAACAGATTCGCGAAGTGCTGGCCGGGTCACGCAAGCATGTGCTGGAATGCTTTGCCCGTTTCAGCGATGCCGATCTGGACACGATCCCTCAATGGTATCAGGAACGGGGCTGGAACATTCGCCGGATCCTGCAGATTTTGAGCTGGCACGAAGCGCACCATCAGGGGCAGGCACATATCACGTTCAATCTGTGGAAAGCCGCTCAGCCGAAGGCGGGAGCGTAGTTCGGGAACATGGACGACCGGCCTCCCGTGTCTGAGGCCGGTCGTGAAGCAGTGGCCGCTTACCTTCCCGATGTCGTCCCCCCCTGCTCCGCCAGAGGCCAAAGAGAGAATGGAACGTTCGCTGCCTGTCTGTGCATGTCAGATTGTTCTGCGAGCCGGGGCGACCATGATGCGATCAGGGGGTGAAGTCGCTCTTGGAATCGACAGACAGGCAGAACTGGGCGATGAGCTCTGCGGCCTGGTCGAGATCCTGAAGCGAAACGACCTCCACGGGACTGTGCATGTAGCGGTTCGGGATACAAACCAGGCCGGTGGCGACACCGCCGCGAGTCAGTTGAAGTTGTGCTGCGTCGTTGCTGGCAGCGGAGGCGAGACCATTCACCTGCACCGGAATCGAGTTCTGTGCGGCTTTGGCGATGAGTTGATCGAAGAGGACGGGATTGACGTTGGGACCACGATAGAGGACGGGGCCCTGACCGACTTTGATGCGGCCGAACTGGTTCTCGTCGATAGTGGGGCAGTCGGTGGCGTGGGTCACATCGACGACGATTCCCAGTTGCGGATCAATCTGGTGGGCACTGGTCTGGACACCACGCAGGCCGATCTCTTCCTGCACGGTCGAGACAGCGAAGACAGCCGCCTTGGGATTTTCCCGGCTGACTCGTTCGGCGGCGGAAATGACGGTCCAGGCACCGACCTTGTTATCCATCCCGGGGGCAGCGGCGAACCCGTTACGGAGTTCGCGGAAGCCGAGCTGGACGGTGATCGGGTCACCAATCGAAACAAGGCTGCGTGCTTCGGCACCGTCGCGGACGGCAATATCGACCCACAAGTTCTTGATTTCGGGGACCACTTTGCGGTCGTCGGCGGTTTGCAAATGAATCGCTTTGCGAGCGATCACACCGGGGATGGGGCCGTTTTTGGTCCAGACCTGAACATCCTGACCGAGCAGAACCTGAGGATCCCAGCCACCGATCGCGTGCACCCATAGGAAACCACGGTCGTCGATATGTTTGACAAGCAGGCCGATCTGGTCGCAGTGGCCCGCCAGCATAATGCGGGGTGAACCGGTCGGATTGACTCCCACGATCACGTTTCCGTGCCAGTCGGTGCGGATCGATTCGGTGAAGCCACTCGCGTAGCGGCGCACGACGTCCTGAACAGGTCGCTCGTATCCCGAGGGGCTGGGGGCGAGCAGCAGATCTTTGAGAAATTGAAGTGAAATACTGTCCATGGGCTGAAGCTTTTCGTTCCAGGGGAAGTGATTCGGTTTTGGGAGGACGATGCGGTCCCGTGTGCTGAGGCTAAGTCTGCGGTGAGTGGTGAGACTGGGTGGTTTTTGCAGCAGACTGCTGCGTTTGTTTCCCTGAATTCGACTGAAATATTTGTGAAACTGGCTCGAAACCTTTGACCTTCTGGCGGAAGCAGAATAGCGTGGCATTATCAACGACTAAGTCGCCATCCGTCCAGAGTTTAATGGTTGCAATGGGGGCGTGGCAGAGAACAGAAATGGTCTCTTTCAATTATGCCGCCCGTAGCGTCGGCGGACGGTTCGGCGAACTTGTCTTGAAATTGCGGTCGTGGGCCTTCTCTCAGAAAATCATGGAGGATGCACTATGCGTTTGACTCCCATCCCAACTCCGCAACAACTCCGCGAACTTCTCTGTCAGGTTGAGCAGGCCGTCCATGCACGAACCGGCGGACGTATCCGTGGCTTGCAGGTCCGGGTGGATGAAGGTTGCGTCGTCGTCTCGGGCAGCACCTCGACCTACTACAATAAACAGCTCGCCACGCATGCGATTCGTGACACTGTCGAGGACCTTGCGGTCCAGAATGAAGTGGAAGTCTGCTGAACCGAATCGATGATTTGGGTTGGTGGGCCTGGTTGAGTTGTGATGCACCCGAGCAGACGTGAACCGACTTCCACGCAGAAAGTCGGGCGAGGAGAGTTCGTTCTGTCGGTGATGCATATCTGCCCGGGATCGATATAATCGCCGTCGCGCTGTGTGGAACGGGACTTGGTCTGCGAAACAGCAGTGCACCTTCAAATCGGCCCTGACTGGGTGCTGGCGGGTGGTGGATGACCTCGTTTCATTTCCCACAAATGGGGATGTGATCCGTAAATGGGGCCACGGTTGAGAATCAGCCTCCATTCCACCAACATAGTGCGGTCCGTGGTGTGTCTGGTGCGTTCTCGCTCAGGACATCCCGTTCAACGTTATGTGCCCGGCGCTTTACGAACATTCCACCAATACGAACAGTCTCCAATATGGTTGTCGAACGTCTCAGTAAGACTTGGTTCAATCTCGTTCATGGACGGAACATCGTCTACAACCAGTGTTGGGAAGATCCCCGGCTCGACCGGGTTGCTCTGGAACTGACACCGCAGGACCGCGTCGTCGTCATCACCTCGGCCGGCTGCAACGCACTGGACTACGCTCTGGCGGGGGCCGGGCACGTGCATGCGGTCGACATGAATTCCAAGCAGAACCACCTGCTCGAATTGAAACTGGCGGGGGTGCGGCACCTCGATTACGACACGTTCTGGAAACTGTTCGGGAATGGATGTCTGCCCGAATGGAATTCCGTCTATGCGAGCCAACTGCGGCCTCACCTCCCTTCCGATGCTCGTCGGTATTGGGATCGCAAGGGGGCCTTGTTCAAGGAAGGCCGTCGCAAGTCGTTCTATTTCCGCTGTACCAGCGGCACCTTTGCGTGGTTCGTCAACTATTACATTGATCGTGTCGCCAAGATGCGCGATGCCGTCAATGCACTGCTTTCCGCCGAGAATGTGGAACAGCAGAAGAGCCTGTTCGAGCAATACGACCTGGCGAAGAAGCTCTGGCGTCCGATGATCAAGTTCGCCATGCGGCGTGACGTGACACTGTCGCTGCTGGGTGTTCCCCGGGCTCAGCGGAAGCAAATCGACGAAGGATACCCCGGTGGGATTCTGCAGTTCGTCGTCGATCGCGTGGAAGCGGTGTTCACCAAGATCCCGCTCAAGGATAACTATGCCTGGCGAGTCTATCTGACCGGTCAGTACTCACCCGAGGCCTGCCCCGAGTACCTCAAGCCAGAAAACTTTGAGCGTCTGAAGGCGGGTGTGGCTGATCATGTCACGACGCACACCAACACGGTTCAGGGTTTTCTCGAACAAGCGGAAGAACCTGTGTCGCGGTTGGTTCTACTGGATCACATGGACTGGCTGTCCCGCGACCCGGCCAAGCGGATTCTGACTGCGGAATGGCAGGCCATTCTCGACAAAACCACGCCCAATGCGCGCGTGTTGTGGAGAAGCGCCGGCCTGGATGGAACGTTCATTAATTCGGTGGAAGTCAACGTCGATGGCCAGAAACGTAAGCTGGCGGATCTGCTCCACTACAATCACGCCTTGGCGACCGAACTGCATGCAAAGGACCGCGTGCACACCTACGGCAGCTTCTGTATCGCGGATATTCACCGGTAACGGTGGCGAGAGAGTCCTTGAGAGGAAACCGAGCCCGCCGCGTGTCGCGCGGCGGTTATTCGGGGACTCGCAACAGACGGAACTGGTCGTCGGCCAGGTTGCCGATCATGACGGTGTACTGCGAGGCCCGGTGAAGTGCACCGGGATTGATGTCGCGAGTCGCCCCTTCGATTCGATCCGAAGGGATATGCGTGTGACCGGTAAAGAGGTAGTCGGGGTTGCTCGCTCGCAGCCGCCGGTACTCGCGAGGGATATGGCCATGCGTGATGCCGATTCGCTTCCCCGCGAGAGTGACTTCGCCGCCCCATCCCAGGTTGATCGAGCCCTGTGCTTTTTCGATCGCAGCTTGAATTAACTCGGCACTACGCAGGTCATTGTTTCCCAGGACAAAGTAGCACTGGAGGGCCGAGCAAATCGCCACGATGTCGGGGTCGGTCAGGTCGCCACAATGAAAGAGAGCTTCTGCCCCTTCGGCCTGCAGGAGTCGAACGGCTGACTCGGTACGTCTTCGCTGGTTATGCGTGTCTGACAAGATACCGATCAGCATCGAAAATTCTCCTTAGCGTGAAATCAACGAGGCACTTTCTCAACAGAGTGGGCGACTGATTGCGGTCGAGACAGCAGAGAGTCTCGCGATCGGAATGGACAACGGAAATCCCGCTGACGATCCCGACGAAAGGCGCTTTCAAGTTTTTGTCGGTCGGACTTCCGCCCAAAGATGTCAGATCATTGAAAGAGCAGGGCGCAGCCTGAGCCGACATCAGGGCCGAAACAGTATGTTGGATGCTTTGGGAGAGGAGCAGTCTAGCAAACTCATGAAGGAAAAAGCTCTATCGTCAGTGCGATCAAGGCGATATCTTCCCAATTCATGCACCCTGGTTTATGTGGCTGTATCACCTCAAGGATCGACCCTCAGGCAGGAGCGGCCGGCTCAAGGTGACATTTTTTGAAGGTTCGCTCGACCCTGCAACTGTGAGTTTCCGCCAGGAAGAATTGAATCGATCGAGCGAACACTTGTCGTGTTGTTCCTCTATTTTCTGATGAGACCCCTATGCGTGCCATCCAACTCGAAAAGCCGCTTCAGTTTCGTTTGATCGATATTCCCGAGCCAGAAGCTCCACAGGCGGATGAGGCCGTTGTTCGAGTCCACCGAATCGGGATCTGTGGGACCGACCTGAGTGGCTACCTCGGCAAGATGCCGTTCTACTCGTACCCGCGAATTCCCGGTCACGAACTGGGTGTCGAAGTGGTTGCGGTGGGTTCGGGGGTCACCAACGTCAAAGTGGGAGACCGCTGCTCGGTCGAACCTTACATGAACAACCCCAACAGCTTCGCCAGTCGCCGGGGCCGCCCGAACTGTTGTGAGGACCTGCAAGTATTAGGGGTGCACACCGACGGCGGTATGAGGCCCCTGTTCAAGGTCCCTGCGCGCAAGCTACATCCCTCGGCAAAGCTCTCGCTGGAGCAGTTGGCGCTGGTGGAGACGCTGGCGATTGGATGTCACGCCGTCGCCCGTTGTGCTCCTCAACCCGGAGAGGATGTTCTGGTGATTGGAGCCGGACCGATCGGCCTGAGCGTTATCGAGTTTGTGAAATTAACCGGCGCAAACCTGATCGTGATGGACATGGTCGCCAGCCGACTGGAGTTCTGTCGCAATAGGATGGGTGTCAAGCACACCGTTCAGGCAGGAGACGGTCAAGAGGAAACGACGCTGCGCAAACTGACCGACGGCCATCTTCCGACAATCGTCATCGACGCCACGGGAAGCTGCAAGTCGATGTCGCATGCCCTGAACTATGTCGGCCATACGGGCAAGCTGGTATTTGTAGGGATCACGACCGAGAACGTCTCGTTCGGTCATCCCCTGATGCATCGGCGTGAGATGACTCTTCTGGCAAGTCGCAACGCACTCCCGGAAGACTTCGGCCGAATCATTGGGCTGATCGAGGCGGGGACGATCGACACACGTCCCTGGGTGACGCACAGAACAAACTTCGACGAGTTGATCGCGGAGTTCCCCAGCTACACGAAACCGGAAACGGGAGTCATTAAGGCGATCGTGGAAGTGCCGATGTCCTGATCGACCCAAGCAACCTCCCGCAGTTGAGAAACGGGCGACGCGGTGGCTTGGCCTGCCGCGCGCCCGGGAAGCGTTGACAGTACACGAAAACGCAGGATGTTTAAGAGGAACTAAAGGAGCAGATGCGGGTCTGCTCACACCTGAATCGAGACCGGCTACACGGTCTGGTCTGTGCCCGCTGGCGTAGCGGCATCGGCCTGCTGCTTCCGCTGTGCTTCGAATGCTCGCTTCATCGCGGTGTAGCGGCGTTCCAGGAAGAAGATGATCAGTAGAATGATCGGGATACCGCCCCACTTGATCAGGGGCGAGTTTTCGAGGTTATCAGGGAGGCTATCCTTCACAAGAACCGTCAGTGCCAACATGGCGCCGTTTCCGATAACGGCCCCCAGTGTACTCCCCCAAAAAATGGCCCAGCGGGAAAGACCCAGCAGACGACCGAAAATGGCACCACCGGCACTTCCGGTAGCAGCCAGAGGAAATGCGATAAATGCGAGGAGGCCCAGAAACGTCATGCGTTTCATCCAGGGCTGGTGAGCCAGAATGAACTCGCTGTCACTGGACAACGAGGCGATTTTGGGGCCGATCCACGGAAGACGAAACATGAAGCCCACATGGAAGGCAAAGAACAGTGCGACCATCGCATCCTGGTAAGTCACCATCCAGAAGAGTGTCGTCGGGCTGAGACCACTAAAGGGGGTGACGATCGAAAAGCGACCGAGGAAGGCGAATGAGCAGGCGGCAGCAAAAAGAAACTTCCCGCAGAAGACCGGACCGCTGACGAGATAGACCACGCCGAACAGCAGCATCGTCGTCAGTAGGGGACCAATCAGTGTGCCCAGCCAGATCGCAAAGTGATTCTTGTGGAAGTCCTTCTCGAACTTCAGAAACGACTCCACCATCCGCTCGTGTTCCACGGCGTCCGGCAGGGTGTTCTCAGGCGGAGGTGAGTGGTGGTTTTCGAGCATGTGGATATCGGGAGAATTCAGCTCGCATCCGGCCAGTTCCCTTGTTGAGGTCTCTGGTCGGATGCGATTGTCGAGCGTGATCTTCATCATCCCGAAAGATCATAACCAATCAAATTGCGATGCGAGAAGCAGAGGGTCTCGCACTTCACATTCAAGGCATAATGCTTTGGATTGGAGTCCACAGCCAACCGGGCAGGAAGAACAGCCCAATGGTACCAATCAGGCAGAGTCCGGCAGCGATCAGCGAAGGCGTTTCCGGCTGACTATCGTACTCGCTTCGATCAACAGGGTCACGCAGGAACATGACACCGATAATCTTCAGATAGTACCAGGCACCCAGAACCGCGTTGATCGCGAGGATCACGGCCAACTGCTTGCTCCCTTCGCTTCCCTGTGACCAGGCGGCGAAGAAGAGATTAAGCTTACCGAGCAAACCGGCTGTCGGTGGCAACCCGGCGAGACTGAACAGAAAGACCGAGAGGATCAGAGCCAGAGCCGGGCGGTGGTGAGACAACCCGTTCAGGTCATCGTAGGTTTCAATTCGCTTGTTCTTCCGGCTGGCGGCAATCAGAACGGCGAATGTACCCAGTGTCATAGAACCATAGACGGCGAGGTAGAACAGCATAGCGCCGATGCCACTGACGGCATTCCGGGTAACTCCCTCCGCCAGGGTGCCGGTTTCTTTGTGGAACTCGTGCTCCATGCCCACAATCAGACCGACCATCATGTAACCAGCGTGCGACACGCTGGAATAAGCCAACAGTCGGCGAATGTCGGTCTGAAGCAGAGCCATGAGGTTGCCGACAAACATCGTGATGACCGCCAGCCACCACAGGACGGGAACCGCCGCGGGTGTGATCGACCACGCTGTCAGAATCTCATCGGAACCGGTCGCTGGGACGAGAAGCCGGAGCAATGCGACGAGACCCGCCACTTTGGGGATGAACGACAACATCGCAGCCGATGAAGTCGGAGCCCCCTGGAAGACGTCAGGAGCGTAAAAATGGAACGGCACAGCAGTCAATCGAAAGCCGAGACCGGCGATGATCATCACCGTGGCAACCGTCACCAGAGAGTTGATCGGATGAGGTCCTGCAGTGAGGGCGGCGTGGATCGCCGCAAGATTCGTGGTTCCGGTGACTCCGTAGAGATAACTCATTCCGAACAGCACGAAGGCGGACGAGAAGATACTCAGCAGGAAGTACTTCAGCGTTGCCTCTTGAGCAGGGGCGTCACGTCGAGGAAGCAGCAGGAAGAGGTAGGTCGGGACGCTGACCAGTTCCAGAGCAACAAAGAGCTCGACCAGATCATTTGCGGCGGCGATCAAGTTGACGCCCGCAAGAATCGCCAAAAGGCAAGCGTGAGATTCGGCCGACCGCGAGTCGTCAGCCTGATTCCAGTGCAGCAGAACCAGGATGGCACCGAAAACCAGTGTCAGGCCACGGACGTACCAGGTCAATTCGTCAAGAATGAAAGGGCCGAGTGTCCGGGTAACAGGGGTCGACTGCCACCAGGCGCAGCCAGCGATCAGGATGGCCAGCAGGGAAAACATTCCCCAGCGATGTCGAAGACCTGCCGGCGCTTCTCCTCGTTCACTCACGAGAAAAGGAGCGGCAAAGAAGATCAGACATGCGGAGGCCAACAGGATCGCATCTGGGACAACGAGCGAGAATGCCCCATTCAGATGTTGAATGGCTTCGTTCAAGGGAGGACCTCCGAGCCGAGAGCCACGCTCGGCAGATTATTCAAAGTTGTATGAGTTGCGACTTCAGGTTGAGTGGCCTTGAAGTTGCCGTAGAGCTTGGCGACGGCTTCAACATCAGGCCGGATCAGGTTCAGGAGGGGCTGTGGGAACAATCCCAGCATCAGGCACAGCGTCAGCAAGGGAGCCAGTGCGGCGACTTCGCGGACATTCAGGTCGGTAGCAGGCTCATGGTGTCCGTGACTATGGTCTTCAGCGGGCAATCGGACCTTACCGAAGAATGCGTGCTGCACAACACCGAGCAGATACCAGGCACCGAGAACGACACCCACGGCACCAAGTGCGGCGAGGATGACTCCCTGTCCGCCACCTGCCTTGAACATCCCGGCAAGGCACAGGAATTCACCAACGAAGCCGTTCAGGCCGGGCAGGCCGATACTTGCAAAGGAGGTGAAAACCATTGCCACGCCCATCAGCGGGAGCTTGGTGGCAAGGCCACCCAGTTCGGTCAGTTGGCGAGTGTGATAGCGTTCGTAGAACATCCCGACGATACAGAACAACGCCCCGGTCGATAGACCGTGGTTGATCATCTGCAGCACGCCGCCGCTGATCCCTTCAACGTTCAAGGCAAACAAGCCCAGCATGCAGAAGCCAAGGTGAGCGACCGAACTATAGGCGACTAGTTTCTTAATGTCTGTTTGTGACAGAGCACAGAAGGATCCGTAGATGATGCCAATGGCGGCCATGCTTCCGATCAATGGCAGGCCAGTGTTGAGGCATGCATCGGGCAGCATAGGCAGCAAAAGTCGGAGAAAACCGTAGGTTCCAAGCTTGAGGAGGACACCTGCCAGCAGGACCGAACCTGCCGTGGGGGCTTCCACGTGAGCCAGTGGAAGCCACGTGTGGAACGGGAACAAGGGGACCTTCACCATGAATCCGGCTGAGATCATGAGGAATAGTGTGAACTGTGTTGCGGCCGGCAGCGGATTGCGTACGAGAGCCGATGCCAAGTCGGGGATGGAAAACGGGGTAGTCAGACCGGGATTGAGCTGGACTGTCGTCACGACGAGGGAGACAAGTCCGAGCAGCGTGATCAAGCTGCCAGCAAGAGTGTAGACGAAGAACTTGCCTGCGGCGTAACGTCGAAGCGGCCCCCCCCAGATGCCCACGAGGAAGAATAGCGGGATCAGCGTGAACTCGAAGAACACATAGAACAGGATGATGTCGAAGGCGCAGAAGACCCCAATCAGCCCTGTTTCCAGGATCAGCAGGCACGCATAGAACTCGGCAGCACGCTCCTTGATGGCCGTCCAGGAGACGAGCACCGACGAGATGGTCAAGATGGTCGTCAGGACCACCATTGCCGTACTGATTCCATCAAGACCGAGGAAAAATTCCAGCTTGATGTTGGGGCTATGCGGACCTGCTTGTGACAAATCCAGCCAGGTGTGGCGCTGGACAAGTTGTGGATGAACCGGTCCACGCTCGGAAGAGGGGACTTCCGGCAAGGCCAGAAACTGAGCCGCGACACCCCACGAAACGAAGAAGGTGACCAGCGTGGCCAGCAAGGCGACCCAGCGAGCGCGTGATGCAGGAGCCTGTGGATCCAGCAGCAGCAACGCCCCTGCAGCGACTGCCGGTATGAAAATCATGATCACTAATAGACTGGACATCGAAAAAACTTCCTCACATCGTTGCCGCTAACGCTCTGAGCACCGAGACCAAGCACACTACGAGACCAATCATCATGACGGCCCCGTAGTTCTGCACCATGCCGTTCTGGACTGGCCGGATGATGCTTCCCAGCAGGCCGGGAAGAAATCCAAAGCAATCCACCAGCGTATCCACTACCCAGCGATCGAAGAGTTCGCAAATGGTGGCGAAAACTCGAAGCGGAGCGGCGATGATTTTGTAACCCAACCAATCGATATAAAGACCTTCCTGTGAGGCGGCGTAGCCGTAGGAAAGTTTCTGTTTGAGGTTCTCTGCAGTGCGAGGGGAAACAACGTAGAGGAAGTAGGCGATCGCAATGCCGCCGATGGCGAGGACGGAACTGATGCCCATCATTAACCAGTTGAGGGCAAAATCGTGCCCCTCTGGAAGACCGGGGGTGTGATGCAGATAGTGGCTGTAAAGGTGTGTTGGTCCGGTGACGAGACCGATCGCCAGTGCGGCAACAGCGAGAATGGCAAGTGGTCCTGCCATGGCTGGTGGGGCGTCGTGCGGATGATGACCTGCTTCCTCGGGGAACTTCTCTTCGCCCCAGAAGGTCATGAAGTAGGCGCGGAATGTATAGAACGCCGTCATCAGGGAGGTCAGCAACGCGACACCGAGAATGATGCGGTAATAGCCAGGGTTTCGGCCGTGGCTTGAGGCCGAGGCCAGAACCGCCAGGATCTCGTCCTTACTCCAGAAACCGGACAGCAGGGGGACACCGGCGAGAGCGAGTGCTCCGGCGAGGAAGGCCCAATGGGTAATAGGCAAGGCCTTACGCAAGCCGCTGAAACGCCGCATATCGATAATGTCGCCCATCGCGTGCATGACCGAACCTGCTGAGAGGAACAGGACAGCTTTGAAGAACGCGTGTGTGAACATATGGAACATGGCATAAGTGACAGCATGAATCGCCAGGTCTTCGCTACTGCCGGCAGCACCCAGAGACATGAACATATAACCGAGTTGACTGACCGTGGAGTACGCGAGGACGCGTTTCAGGTCGTATTGAGTCAGTGCGGTGATCGCAGCAATCAAAGCCGTTGCGGCACCGATTCCTGAGATACCCATTTGGATGTAGGGGGCATGAACGAAGAACGGAGTACAGCGTGCGACAAGGTAAACGCCTGCGGTGACCATGGTGGCGGCGTGGATGAGTGCCGAAACAGGAGTCGGACCTTCCATCGCGTCGGGAAGCCACACTTGCAGTGGGAACTGAGCCGACTTACCAACGGCTCCGACGAACAGCAACAGGCAAATCCAATGGAAGACCTCTGGCTGGGATTTCAGAACTTCGTTGATCAGATCAGGCGACTCGAACAGCGCGATGAAATCGAGAGTGCCAAAGGTTTGCCAGATCAGGAACATTGCCAGCAGGAAACCGAAGTCGCCGATACGGTTAACGACGAAGGCTTTCTTGGCTGCCGCGGCGGCACTGGGTTTGTGAAACCAGAAGCCAATCAACAGATAACTGCAAAGGCCCACTGCTTCCCAGAACACGAACATCAGCAGAAAATTGCTGGCGAGGACGAGCATGCACATCGAGAAGACGAACAATGACATCGCGGCGAAAAAGCGGGGATAGCCGGGATCACCCTTCATGTAGCTGCTGGCGAAGATCGCAACCAGCAGACTGACCGACGTCACCATGGCAAGCATCAGAGCCGACATGGCATCGGCGCGAAGCGTGACGGGAACATCGAGCGTTCCGACCTGGATCCATTGGTAGATGAAGGTCGTGATGGAATGGCTCGCCTCGTGTGCATCGTGTCCAAACCCCTGCGGCACTACGGCCAGCAGAAGATAGAGCGATGACAGGAAGGAGACCGTCAATCCGAGCACCAGAGGTCGGTGCGCGTATTGTCGGCGGACCACCTGCCCTACCAGCACAATCCACAGGCACGCCAGCAATGGGGCGGCCGGAATCAGCCAGAGCACGTTTTCTTGCAACCAGTTCGTCACGTTGAACTCCGCGTTTTCATTCGCATTAAAACTTAAAATCTGGCGAGCCGGATTTCTTTATGTTCCCGATTCGGTGTGCATCGTCCATCGGGGTGGTGGGTAGGTCGAGTCACCTCAGCGAGGCCAGTTCCTGTCGAGATCAGGTCCTGGCGTGAGTGCCGGTTGGCGTTTTTGGCATTCGCCCAGCAGGTGTCAGGTGAGGCAAATCCAGGTTCGGGTCTGGTGTCACAGGTGCTTGAGGAGCAGGTGGGGCCGTAAAGACCGGCAAGTCCTCTTCACCCAGCTTGCCCCAAAGATTGACGTCCAGGGATTTCCGGCGCTGATAAAGTGAGAGGATCATGGCGAGGGCGAGGCCTGCTTCACACGCAGCGATCGTTAGCACGAAGATCGTAAAGACATCCCCTTGCGGGTTGCCATGGTAGCGGCTGAATGCGGTGAGGTTGATCGAAACTCCGTGCAGCATGAGTTCTGCAGAGAGCATAATCAGAATGAGATTCCGGCGCGTGAGGAAGCCGATCATTCCCAGAATGAACAGGATCGCGCCGATAACAAGTTGGCTTTCCAGAGCGGTGGCAGTCATAGTGTTCCCTGAGACTTTCGTGGCGCAATAGCGATGGCCCCAATGGTGGCAATCAGCAAAACTGTTCCAGCCATCTCGACGGCGTACAGGTAATCTCCAAACAGCGAGCGACCCAGCACACGCAACGAACCAATTTCGTGCGGATTGTCTACAGGTGCCTGGCTGAGTGGATTTGGGTGAAGTGCTTCAGGAACAGCAATGAACCGCCCCTGTTCTGCAGTAACGTTCTTGACCTTCCAATCCTGGAGCGAGAACAGGAGGGCGCCTAACAGGATGAAAGCACCCAGTGATGCAAAGGCGGGCTGACTCGGGTTGAGATCATAACTGGAGTCGGCACCAGACTGATTCGCGAGCATGATGACGAAGAGGAAGACGACGATGATCGCACCGGCGTAGACAATAATCGTGGAGGCCGCGAGAAACGGCGCCGAACTGAGCACGAATAATCCGCAGACCGCCATCGTCGTGAGCGCAAACCAGAGGGCCGAGTAGACCGGATTCGGATCTGTGACCATCAGACCCGCAGCAATCACTGCGGATGAGGCAAACAGATAGAAGAGAACGTTCCGGACCACATCCCCTGCGGGAGGCAGCAGCATCTGCTGAAGCATGAGGAGTGCAGCAAGTGCGGCAAGCCCGCCGAGGATCCGCGGTCGCTGTCTACCTGCGGGCATCAACCCCCAAACGGAGAGCCACCCCAAACCCAGGGGGATCAGCAGCAATCCGTTGTTGTCGTTCCATTCCATCTCGATCTCTTCCCTATTGCAATTCAGCAGAAGGATACTGGCTTTGATTACCGCCGGGTCGTCCAGTTGCCTGAAAGTTGTCACCGGACTGCATTCAGAAGAATGCTTGTATCACATTCGTGCAGGATTCTTTACTTGATGACCCCTGCCGACTCGGCCTTCGCGGCGCGGTCGTCAGGTCGAACTTCGGTTGCGGGGCCGAGGGTGGGAAGTTCGCTGAAGTCGCTGGCGTGCCCCAGCTTCCCTTTGTGCGTTCGAATTGGGTCTCGTCCCGAATCCTTCGTCTGGTCGAAGACGCTCAGCAGCTTTTCTTTGTCGAACAGCATTTCCTGTCGCGTCATACCGGTCAGGTCGAAGATGTTCGTCAATTCAATCGAATCAACCGGGCAGGCCTCTTCGCACATCCCGCAGTAGATACACTTCAGTTCGTCGATGACGAACGACTTGGGGAACTTGTCCCGGTCTGCCCAGTTGGGATCGTCCTTAGGAGCATCCTGAGCGACGATCTCGATGCAGCGAGCCGGACAGGCCGTGGCGCACATCATACATGCAACGCACTTAACTCGCCCCTTGTCATCCCGGTTCAGACGATGAACACCCCGGTAGTGTAACGGGAGGTTTGGCTTCTGTTCAGGATAGAATTCGGTAATTGGATTAAAGTCGACAACGTGCTGACCTGTTGTCCGCAGGCCACTGACAACCGCGGGAAGATACGTCGATTCCCAAAAATTCATCGACGGTTCTTCAACCCACTCGATGTCCTTCGGATCAATTGGCATGGTCGTTCCTCGTTCTTTCCGCGCCGGCGTGTGCCGGAAAATCTCTTCGTGATCTCACACCGTAGTGGGCCACGTCTGTTAATTCGGTTCGTCTTGTCCTGATCTTGCTCGGTCTATCAATGGGCCGGTGCATGATGGGCATGCCCGTGCGGTTCGGGGACAGTGTCGACAACCCGGCGAGCGAAGGGCCGAGTGGCTTGCGTGCCAATCAAACCCGCACCCAGGAACAAGCCGGCTGACATCGGCAGGAGCCACCAGGGATTCAATTGAAACTGCTTTACGAGCATGACGCAGACGACGTTCAATGTGGCCAGTGGGATCAGCACTTTCCAGGCAAGTCCCATCAGCTGGTCGAACCGGAATCGAGGAATCGTCCAGCGAAGCATTTGAATCACGATGATGAAGGCGAATGACTTCGTCAGCAGGACGAGTACTTTCACCAGTGTCGACCCGAGATAGTTGCTGTTGGCTTCTGCGATGAAGGGAAAATGCCAGCCGCCGAAGAACAGGATGCTCGTCAGGAAGCTGATTGTGATCACGTGCGTGTATTCGCCGAGGAAGAAGAGTCCCCACTTCATTGCGCTATATTCTGTGTGCCATCCCCCCACCAGTTCCTGTTCGCATTCGGAAAGGTCGAAGGGAAGTCGTTGTGCTTCTGCCATCGCGGCCACGAAGAAAATCACGCAGGCCAGGGGTTGATACCAGAAGTACCATCCGAGGACGCCAGCGTTGGCCTGATTCAGCAGAATCTTTTCCACGTTCATCGACCCCGTCAGCATCGCCAGTCCGACGACAGAGAGACCGAGCGGAATTTCATAGCTGACCACCTGGGCACTGGCTCGCATGGCGCCGAGTGCACTGTATTTGTTATTCGATGCCCATCCCCCGAGGATGACGCCATACACGGCGAGACTGGAAACGGCGAAGATGAAGACGAGTCCCAGGTCCACCCCCGGAGCGATGATGAATGGGAACTGCCCATCGGTGGGGGTCAGGTTCGACGGGACGGGACCGAAGGGAACGACCGCGAAAGCCAGCATCGTGGTGAAAACAGAGATACCGGGGGCCAGAACGTAAAGGAACTTGTCGACATGCCCGGGGATCACATCTTCCTTCAGCAGCAGCTTCAACATGTCTGCGACTGGCTGGAACAATCCCCATGGTCCGACCCGATTCGGCCCGACACGGTCTTGCATCCATGCGGACAGCTTGCGTTCCAGGAGAATCAGATACGAGCAAACCCCCAGATTCACCTGCAGCACGATGACGATTGTCAGCAACGGCATGATGAATGGGCGAGCCCATTCCGGAAACCAGTTAATCAGTTGTTCAAGCATGACGCAGGTCGACTCTTTAGTTGACGCTCATCCTCATCATGAGGGCGAGATGAGCGAAATTTGTGGTAAAGCTTCGAAGGACACCATCAGGTCATCCCCTCTGTCTCGTAGCGGAAGAGCGTTTTCCACACGTCCTTCGGGGTGCTGCGGGAGGATCGCTTCCTCCGACGTTCTCGTAAGGATTTACTTGACTTCCTGCAGATCCGCAACAGGAGCGGGTGAGTCCAGCATAACACCTTGTTCACCAAGTACACCTACACTCAAAGCTTGCAGTGCAGGGATCTCTGCCGCGATTTCCTTCCGCAAGCTGTCAGCGTGAAACAATTCCTTGCGGCCCAGCAACTCCAGGAGGATTCGGCCATCCGGACGAGATCCATCGGGACCTCGCAGACCGCGATGAATGGCCTGGGCGAGTCCTTTGTGGTTGATGAATGTTCCCTCTTTCTCGG
>NZ_DASWWZ010000681.1:0-12867 GCF_036405755.1 Schlesneria sp. | reverse complement strand
GCTGCTTCGTCAGCGCCATCATCTCGCGGTCTTCGTTACTCGCATTGGGAGCCAATGGTGCCTGGGCGATGTTCATTTTTCCCTGGTTCAGGGCCATCGACGAAATGCCGAACAGGCTTGCCGCTTTTTCAGAACTCGTTGCCGTGATGTCCAGCGCCAGCATGGGATCTGCAGGATCACCCGTTCCCGAGAACTGCATCGCAATCGTCTTGACCTCCGACACCATGCCCAGCATCGGGTTAAACTGGGCGAGAAAGCCCAGAATCGACGCCTGTGATTCGAGATCGACAGCAGCACTGATGCTGGAAGCCAGATTCAGTTCCTTGACGAGTGGCGAGGTACTGCTCTTGCCCGCCTGTTTCGCTGAAATCATCTGTTTCACAGCCTCAATCGGTGCCACGACGACCGTTTGAGTTGCGGGGAACCAGACGGCCGTCGATTGATTTCGCGAGTAACTCACCCCTTCAAAAGTCTCTTCCTTCGACTCACCGAGAACCGATTTCACCAGTTCCGCCTGGGGAACCTCTCGCGACAGTTCGATGATCGTTGTCGGTAGCGGGGGCGTCTTGGGCGAGTTGACCTTCCATTTGTTTAAATCAACGACCGCTCCGTCCCGGGGGTGGATAATTGCGGCAAGAGTTTTGTCATCGATACCTACAGGTAGTCGAAGCACTTGACCGTCTCCCATGGCGACCAGAAAACCTTCTTCGGGGTCTTCACCCAAAGAATCGCGCGGTGAAGCCAGGTCCACTTCCAATCCTCCGGGTTTCGTCCAGATCTCAGCCTTGTCAGGGGCCGACTGTATCGCCAGAACGGTATTCGACGTTCCATCCGTAATGAGAGAGAGATGGGTCCCGGAATCCCCATGGAAGGGCGTATTCTCGCCCGTGAAGACATGAAATGCCGTATGGCCTTCTTCTGTCACTCCCGGCGATTCAAAAATCGCGGGCATCAGAGCAATCAGAGTTTTGTTGTGGTCACTGTCCCACGGTTCGTCCAGATGGAATTCATTGTAAAGAGGGGCCTGCTCAAGGAACGGAAGAAGATGGACACGCCAGCTCAACCCCGTTTTACGTCCGTCTCCGTCCCCATTCGCGCGAGGAAACTTCCCGAATGTGTCGTGGTAATTGTGAAAGGCCAGCGCAATCTGCTTCATCGCGTTTTGGTACTGGTGGTCACCTTGCGGTGCCGGCGCGGCCAGATTTGCAACCGGGAGGCCGACCTGCTGTGCGATCCCCGTCACCAGCGATTGATCGATCGCGACGGTGACTCGTTCGAGGTCAGAGAACTTGAGCCCCAGCCGGCGCAGCAGATCGCTGGGAGTACCCGACTCAGTCTCAAATCCCAGCTCAATCAGCAATCGCCCCATTCTGGTCTCAAAGTATGCCTTGGGGTGAAGGACCGAAATTCCGACTAGATTGTCCGGAAGAAAGACGGCTTCAGTGAGCGGCTTTGGCGGCGTGCGAACAGGCGACTCCTGGGTTTGCGCTGTCGTCGCCGTAGACTCCCCGCCGGTCGGTTTCAATGAATTCGCGGTCTCAGACGCATCCTTCGCAGGGGTTTGACCGGGGGTCTCAGCCTTCGTTGCCACAGCGGGTTCGTTGTGATCGGATGGGGACGCCGCCGGCTTTATCGCTCGTTCGCCTGCCTGGTCGCTGTCCGTCACGGCAGCTTTTTTCTGCTCTCCGCAGCCTGCCATTAGACTGATCGACAGTAAGAGAAACGTCAAACTCGCGGGAACTTTGTACATGACACGCCTGCTATCGGGGAGAAGTAAGCATTTCGAAGTGAGGAGCACAGTTCGCGACAACTGTCGCACGTCATAAACTAAAGCACAATGATGCCCCTCAACATCAACGCCAGACTAAGAGACACAACGTCTGATTTCAAGGACATTGATGACAGACCGCCTGACATTCACCCGTGGCGGCACCAGTCGGAACAACGCCACGTGGCCAAGGCTCACTCCAGTTTGAGTCCAAAACGAACTCAACCTGAATCAGGGCCTGTGTTCCTGCCGCGCCGGGTGCGCAAGCGACGTGAGCAACGACTCAAGACCGGAAGAAGACCAAGGCCTGCTACAGTTGTTTCCCACTCCGTTTTTCGCAATGGTGTTTCAGCAGCAGCAAGCCTCGCGTGGTGACGCGCCTACTCGATCTGAACCATCGCTCGGGCCTTGTTAACGCCAATCCGACTTGCCGTACTGTCGGGACTTCATAGAAGTGAACTGACCATCCAGGGGAGAGCCAATCGATGCAGATCAATCGCCGCGATTTTATGACCTCCAGTTTGATCGCCGCTGCGGGACTGACTAACACCCTGGGCACGATCGCAAGCGTGGCCAACGAAAAAGGCGACAAGTTTCCTATCATTGATGCGCATACGCACTTTTATGACCCCTCACGTCCTGAGGGTATTCCCTGGCCATCAAAAGAAGATTCCGCACTTTACCGCACAGTGCTCCCCCCGGAGTTTCGTCGAGCCACCGCCCCTTATGGAGTTACCGGCACGGTCATCATCGAAGCCAGTCCGTGGGTTGAGGACAACCAATGGCTGCTCGATCTGGCGGATGGGGACCCGTTCGTAGCAGGGATCGTTGGAAATCTGTCACCGGGTGAAGAATCGTTCGGAAAATTGCTGACCCGCTTCTCGAAGAATCCCCTTTATCGTGGTATCCGGATTGGCTCTGATCTCCTCGCCCACGGATTAGAGAAACCGTCGTTTCTCGCCG
Organism: Schlesneria sp.; assembly: GCF_036405755.1. Classification (NCBI taxonomy): domain Bacteria; kingdom Pseudomonadati; phylum Planctomycetota; class Planctomycetia; order Planctomycetales; family Planctomycetaceae; genus Schlesneria; species Schlesneria sp. Next base: position 10,136 of record NZ_DASWWZ010000681.1, on the reverse strand, counting down.
ATCTCCGAAAGATGAACGACGCCGACCTGCAACTCGATGTGAATGGCGGAATCGAGTCGCTGCCGCTGGTGGACCGATTGGCGAAGCTGCTTCCCGATTTCCGTATCGCCATTAATCATCTCGCCAACGTTCGTATCGACGGGAAGGAACCTCCCGCGGAATGGTCACGTGGGCTAAAGGATTGCGCTGCCCATCAGAATGTGTTCCTCAAAGTTTCAGCCCTGACGGAAGGAGCACGGACAGCAGAACACCAGCCCCCCGTCGAAACAGAGTACTATCGCCCGATTCTGGAGACCGCCTGGAAGACGTTCGGTGAGGATCGTCTGATTTACGGCAGCGACTGGCCGGTGAGCGATCGGGCTGCTCCGTACAAAGTCGTGATCCAGATCGTGAGAGAATTCTTCCGCGATAAGGGGCAGACCGCTACCGAAAAGTTCTTCGCCAAAAATGCGACGGTCGCGTATGGATTACGGGCACGAACATAGCTGGGGCCTTAAGCGTTTTCCCGGGCAAATGCGACCGACGGAATGCGAATGCGCAGGGAGAGCGTCCTTAGAGTGGGTTCAGGTCGCCATCCCGACCTGATGACTCCCTCTTCCCGCCTCGAAAAACGTGGGATTAGGCCAGAGACGGCGTCGATTCCCTAACTTTTCGAGTCGGAACAAAGCCGAACAGACCGAAGCCCAGTGCCGCAGCGGCACACAGCGCGGCGAACCAGTCACCGTACTGCACATACAGACTGCGGCGAGCATCCAAAGGAACCGTCTGGATGACCGCGGCGTTCAGGTTCTTGTGCCAGGCCCCTGTCTTGGGATCGCGCAGTGTGGTCCGGGGAGGGGCGTCACCGTTCTTGCGTGCGTCACCATCAATGAACACGTCCGGTTCGCGAATCGCTCCGTCCCCATCAATCACCGCAGAAATCCCGGTATTCACAGCGCGCACCACCGGAGTGCGACACTCAACGGCGCGAAACGCCGCAGTAATCAAGTGCTGATCCAACTCACTGGAACCATGGAACCATCCGTCATTCGTCATGTTGACCAGAACATCGACCGGCTGCCCCCGTTCAAAATCAGAACCCGATGCGACGATCGTTCGCACCAGGTGCGGCACGGTGTCCTCGAAGCAGATCACCGGTGCCATTCGCCAGCCCAGATATTCAAAGATCGCGGCCGATTTTCCCGCCGACAATCCGTGCGATTCATTATAGGGCGAGAACGCTTTCAGGAACGGAAGCACGTTCACGAGTGGGATATACTCACCGAACGGGACAAGGTGAATCTTGTCATAACGTCCGGCGATGCCGACGTCAGGACGGACAAAGACGGCCGAGTTATGCTGCGAGACGATTCCCGGCTTGGCTTCGGCGGAGTGGATCCCGAAAATCAACGCGGCACCCGAGCGCTGACTCTCTTCCGTCAGAACAGAGCGGACCGTGGTATCACGCCACATCGCCGGATTCACTGTCGGAACCAATTCCCGCAGTTGCTCATTCGACAGTTCTTCTGCGGGCGTCATTAAGGGCCAGGGAAACATCGCTTCCGGCCAGACGATCACCTGTGCCTGCTCACGGACAGCGCGGGCATTCAGTCGAAGATGCGTGAGATAGATGTCATCCTGCGATGCCGGTTCTTCTCGCAGCGACGCCACAAAGTTACCTTGAATCAAAGCCATGCGAGGACCGGGCTGAAAATCGGCCTGCCCCCTTCGGACGTACCCGTAGACCAGCGCGGAGGCAAACACACTGAAGGTCGCTGTGACTTGGACCAGATCAGACAGCGTCAATCCGGAAGCGGTTATTGGTCCGGTTGACGGCAGAACCAGATTGAGTCGAATCAACCAGCGATGTGGCACCATCAATGCCAGCGCCGCCGAAGTCATGACGATCAAAAAGCTGACACCGTACGCCCCCACAATGTCACTCACCTGAATCAGTTCCAGCCAGCGGTACTGCGAGTGCCCGAGGAAGTACCACGCGAATCCGGTCATCAGATGGGCTCTGAGATATTCCAGGCCGGTCCAGACAGCCGGGCCAGCCAGGGCGAGCGGCAACGCACATCGGTGCACGGCGACACGTGAGATCAGTACGAATGCGATGGCATAAAATGCGAGGTAGATCGAAAGGGCAATCCACGCGATGTACATCGTGGGGTCACCCAGCCGCATCCACTGCAAAGTGGCGAGTTGACTGATCAGGCTTCCGACATAGATTGAAGGATACATCCATCCCGTCCGATCCGGGATCCTGACGAGCAATAGCAGCGGAATCGTGGCGAACCACGCAAGCGGACTCGCATCAACAGGAGTGAAGCAGAGCCATAGCAGCAGTCCCGACAGGCACGACATCCCCAGGGCACCGACCAGGCCGACCCGCGATTTCGCCTGCTTCCGGACCGACCGGGCCGAAGCGATGATCTGGCGTACCGATCGATCGGAATCGTTCCTGGTTTCTCTCATTGTGACCGTCGCCATCTCCGATTCCCTCCGTGGACTATTGGATGGGGTTAAGTTAATCCAATGCTGGAAATCAGGGAAGCCGATGTTTTCGAGCCGGTCCTTTTCGGGTTCAATGCACCGGTAAAGACTCCACCACCTCGCATCCCGGACATCGTCACTGGCCTTACTTCAGTGTGCCTTTGTCCAGTGTGCAACCTTTGGCACGCGAATGATTTATCACGTTCCACGCGCTGCGTTTCGATGACCGCCAGCACGGGGAAACCCCCGCTGAGGATCAACAATGTTCAGCCTTCCCATCAGCGATGCCGAAGTCGTTGCCACCCGCCCGGCAAAGAATCGTCTCGACCCCTGGAGACCCTATTTGACCCTGATTGAGCCGGAACGCTCATCACAGGGTCACATCGAAGATGTTCTGACGATCTTCCTCACGAACCGTGAGTGTCCGTTCCGCTGCACCATGTGCGATCTGTGGAAGAATACTCTGGACGAACGAGTCCCCCTGGGAGCGATTCCCGCGCAAATTCGACACGCGTGTACTCCGCAGTCTGCTGCGAAGCATGTCAAACTATACAACGCGGGAAGCTTCTTCGATCCCCAGGCGATTCCGCGGGAAGACCACGCCGAGATCGCCTCGCTGGTGCGCAGCTTCGAAACGGTCATCCTGGAAAACCATCCTCGACTGATCAATCACCGCTGCCTCGAGTTTCGCGACCAGGTCCAGACCGGGCTGGAAATTGCACTGGGACTGGAAACCGTTCACCCCGCAGCACTGGCATCCCTCAATAAGCGGATGACCGTGGAAGACTTCGACCACGCGGCACAGTTTCTTGTGAAGAACGGGATCGCTGTCAGAGCCTTCGTCCTGCTGAAGCCACCGGGCATGGACGAAGAGCAGGGGATGGAATGGGCTCTCCGTTCGGTCCAACATGCGGTCGAACAGGGTGCCAGGTGTGTCAGCATCATTCCGACACGGGGGGGAAACGGGATGATGGAGCGGCTTCAAGCCACAGGCAACTACTCTCCCCCTGTCATCCACAGCATGGAACGAACGCTGGAACGGGGTCTCGACTACGCGAACCAGCAGAGTTCGAAGCCCCGCGTCTTCATGGACACCTGGGACAGTGCCCGTTTCTTCGATTGTCCTGAATGTGGGCCGGCCCGAGCCAAACGAATTGGTGAGATGAACCTGACGCAGCAAATCCCGCCCACCGTCACTTGTTCCAAGTGCCAGTCCTGAGCGGGAAGATTTTCACCGACGCTCGCAATCAGGCCATAAGTGGATGATCATCAACATCAAAGCCTCTTCGAGGCCGGGCTTCAGTTACAGGAGAGGACACACGCACGCGGAAACGTGCGCATCCCCGGTCTCAACTCGGGCGACGGGTGCACAGGAAATGCGATAACCGTTCGCAGGGGGGGGAGTGGAACTGACGCATTCTCAAAGTGATCCGCGACGACTTCGGGCAAAGTTGAGGGGCCGAAGTCGCCGGAAGCTGGTGAGAAAGAGTCCGTTCCCTGCATCGCCTGCGAACGGCTACTGTCGGGAAACCGCAAAACAAATTCAGCGGGAAAGTGCCTCTCCCTCCTTCTCCCGAGCAATCTCAGGTCGAAGAGAGAGGGGGGGGAGGAAGAGGAAGAACTCCAGAAGTTCTTCCCTGTGATTGTGCAAGAACCTGGATCAGACCGCGTTCTTTCGACGACGGTAGGAATAGACACTGAACATCACAGAAGCGATCGACCCCAGGGCCAGCGTACTTGGCTCAGGAACAGGCGAAGGATTCAGCGGTCCGTTACCTGCATAGAGTGGATAGTGAACCTCACCACCCGCCTTCAGAGAGTTCGCCCAGATCGACCCATCCATCGAAGGACCTGTCTTCACGTCAGCAAAAGGGGCCAGAATTGCACCGTGCATATTAGCTCCTGCGTTGAGCTTGGTTGTATCGGTAAAGTTCCAGATCAGGTGCGACGTCAAATAGGAATTGTTCTGAAAGCCGTTGAAGTGAATACTGCTACCGATATCAATATCTCCGGCCCCGGTGACGTTAATCACCAGCGATGAGATGGACGCCAGCGGGACGTTGAAGTTAATACCAAAATTCGCATTCATTGCGGTCAAGGCACTGCCTGCAATGGATGCAATCGCGTACCCATCGGAGTCAACATAGTTGATCTGAAAGACGTTGGAGGCATTCAGTGTGTTCTGGGCGAACAGCGAGTTATCAGCATACATCTGAGCGAAACCGGACGAGACCGATTTGATCTCTTGAATGGCAGAAGCCAGCGTCGAAACCTCGGAACTACTCAGATTAATCTGGCTGCCGCGAACACCATTTGAGTCGGAATTGTAGTTCACATTCGCGTTGCGGGTACCGCCGATGGCCAGGCTGCCGCCACTGTTGATATTCAGGTTCTGACCGTTCAGATTCCCCAGAACAGTCACCAGTGGAGCTCCCCCCTGCGGCGGGGCATTATTTCCGACCGTGGCGAGGTTGGCGTTACCACCGATCAAAGAAGGCCCCTCAATGTCATTCTGGGTATTAACGTCCTTCACGGTAATAACGTTATACTGATGGATAACGCCAGCCGAAACGATCAGATTACTAAATCCGACCATCACTCCACCGATGAGTGCGGGCAGTTTCTTACTAAAACGTCGCAATCCACAAAATTCCATTGAGCCGAATCCTTACAGTCCAAAACGAAATGGGAGTCACCTAGACAGCCTGTGGCGACAGCGAAAAACCGGAGTTATTGGCGGGTAAATAGGCCAATGGCTGCGGATAAGGCATCTCGGCAAAGAATGCCGAGCGCGCACTTGCCCGTGATCTGAATCGTGGCCCGCCCCTCCAACAGGGGGCGATGCCGAGGCCTCGATTTTCGAGCGAGGTTACTACCCAACGGGAAAATTCCCGCCGCAGCAGATTACGGTCGCTCGCCACAGCTGAGACAAATTGTTCTAGGCACGAGGCTGGAAAGTTCCAGTCGATTTCTTCAGACAATTTTCTGAAATCGAATATCCGACGCGCACGAGTTGCGGGGACTTCACCGCACCGACGATCTGCGAACCGACGTGCCGTCTAAATCTTTTGTGCAAGCGAGTTTCTGGTGCGTCGACGAGAACTCGTTAAGATGGCACCCCCTGCATTCCCAGGGGCGTTTCGCGTCGTGAATTGCGATACGTGGATGGTCAATGGTTCAGCAGCAATCGAGGAGGACGAGCCCTTTTTCACCCCTGAAGCGCAACAAGGGAGAACTGCGACCGCGCCAGGCCCGAGCGTTCCGATCTGGGAAAGTCATCTTTTCGATTGCCCGTTTGCCATCGCCTTCCTATGGGATCTTGAACACTTCTGACGGAGCCACTGATGAATCTGATCCGACCCCGATCTCTTTTTGCACTCTTGATGGCCACCATGCTCAACCCCACAATCTCGACCGTCACAGCAGAACAACCCGTCGTCCTGGTTTCTTCGTTCGCCCCCGGCAAGGAGGGCGGAATCCAGGCATACGAACTGGACCTTCAGTCGGGTTCCCTCAAGGCGACTCACCGGACGGGAGACATCAGTAACCCGTTCTTCTTCGCAATCTCACGCGACGGAAAATTTCTCTACACCATTGATGCCAAGACCTTTGGTGGTGAAGAATCCGAGCACGTCTCTGCATTCGCCCTGGATGGGACGACGGGCCGAATGAAGTTTCTGAACCGACAGTCAACACGGGGAACGGCGAGTTGCTTCGTTGACGTCGACGCGACGGGGAAGTCGGTGCTGGTCGCCAACTATTCAACGGGGAACATCGCCTCGTTTCCCACACAGGCTGATGGCTCACTGAAGGAAGCAGCCACCTTCATCCAGCATTCAGGATCAAGCGTCGATCCCGTCCGCCAGAAAGGCCCGTACGCTCACTGTCTCGTCGTCAGCCCTGATAACCGCTTCGCCTTCGCAGCCGATCTTGGTATCGATCAGGTCCTGGGATATCAGCTTGACCCGGCGACGGCCAAGCTGGTGCCCAACACCCCTCCCTTCGTTAAATCTCCGGCAGGGGCGGGACCGCGACATCTGACGTTCCATCCCAACGGACGCTACGTCTACGTGATCAACGAACTGAATAACTCGGTGACCCTGTTCGACTACGATACCAAGACCGGAACCTTGAAAGAGCGACAGAACATTTCGACTCTTCCTTCCGACTTCAAAGGAGTGACTCACTGCGCTGACCTCAAGATCACTCCGGATGGCCGGTTCCTCTACGGTACCAATCGCGGACACGACAGTATTGCTGCCTATCAACTGGGCGCGGATGGTGAAATGACGTTGATCGGAATCGAACCGAGCCTGGGCAAAGGTCCGCAGAACCTTCTGATCACGCCTGATGGAAAACTACTGCTCTGTGCGAATATGCCGGGAAACAATGTGGCCGTCTTCAAGATTGATGGCCAGTCCGGAAAATTGAAGTCGGTCGGAGAGCCGATTTCACAGGTCAGCCCCGCTTGCATCCGATTGCTTCCCTAAGTAACCGGTTTATGACCGTCGAGCGGGCAACTTTCGTTGCTCGCTCGACCAAATGTTTGCCGGAAGCCGCGTTCCTGTCTCTCGCTCAACCAGCCGCTCAATGACTACGGTTGGAACGAGCGGTTTTCTGAAAGTGCCATGTCCGCATCTCGACAGGGCAGGCCCTCAGGTGCTCCTGCAGCTCACTGTCCGAAGTAAAGATGAGCTGCTGGAGCGTCCGAACTTCAACATGTTCGACAAAGATTTTTGCCGAGAACGGCCAGGGTTCTATGGCGACGGTATTATCTGGACGCTGCCACATCTGATAGCGCTGATTTTCGAGCGGCGCAATCTCAATTCTGCGGTGCATGGCAGGGATTGCCCCCTGGCACAAGATCAGTGAAATTCGATCGCACCACTGCAGGACCGCATACGCGGATTCCAGTGCGGCCTTCGTTGTTCCCAGCTCGTGCAGAATCGCAGCTCGCCGCTCAATCTCGTCATCGATCAAGGCCCGCAAACTCGGGGAAATTTTCTCAGACCGATAAAGTTCCTCGGCGTGGCGGGCGGCCAGCAATCCAATCCAGCGGTGCTTCCGATAGCCGTTCTCAATCCTGCGGCACACTTCTCGCGCTCGCTCTTTGGCGGTGAAGCGAAACTGCGTGAAGTCCTTGGGTGCTCCCAGGCTGGTCAAGTAGACATTTTTGCCAAAGGACGTCTTATGGTCATCATGCTCAAACAGTGCCGCCAGTGTCTCTGGCCAATAATGGACCGCAGGGAGCTGCCGAAGCTGTGTCGCAATTTTCCCGGCCAATAAGGCGTGAGCGGCCTGGTAGACAACTTCCCAACCCGTTTCCACACTTTTGACAATCATCTGTTACTTCACCGTTGCCGCCATGCGGTCCAGAAACTGGCGAGCTTCGGAGTAGTCCTGCAGCGGAATGATCAGAATTTGTGTACGAAGAATTTCACGCATGTCCTGAACCGCCAGATTCACTTTGGAGGCCGTAGCAGATTTGTCGTACCCTCGTGTCTTCTGCTCGAACAAATCGTCGATCGACTTGCGCGTTTCGTCAAATTCTGCTTCCATCAATGCAGCAGGCCATTGGATTCTGCCATTGTCGGGATCGTAGTGTTCCTGACTCAGCGGGCGGGGTCGATTCGCAGCGAGAAACTCTTCTCGACGCTCTCGTGTCGCTCGATCGGCGTCCCGTTGTTCCGTAACCTCAGCCGCCTTCATTCGCTTGAAAGCCTGCCGAGCCTGATAGATCTTCTGCTCATTGTCGATGTAACGGGTCCGGGCTTTTTCGGTATGTTCCATCGCCTTGGACTCGTCGAGGGTGTAGCTTCCGTACGCTCTCAACAGGTTGGCCATCCCATTGTACTGGACGGCGGCATAGTTCGAGTAAGGGTCGACTATGATCCCGCCTCCGTATCCGCCATAGCCCCCATATCCTGCGGCGGCAGCACTCCCATACAGCAGAGCGTCGCCGTATCCGCCGAATCCGAGCCCACCCGCAGCGTTCGCATAATACCCGCTGGCGACGGCCCCGTTCAGCGTGCCGTTGGCGGTGACGCTCCCTCCACCAAAGGCACCCCCGATGTTGAGGTCTCCCACAGCCCGAGGCTGTGTCCATCCGATCGGTCCCGCCCCCAGGCTCGATGCGGGCCCGGCACTGCCACCCATCGGTCCGAAGCCTGCGTTACCAAATCCCTGATTGATATACCATTGTGCCGAGGCCGGCACTGCGAAGCTTAACTGTGCAATCGCAAGAAGTATCAGTGTTCTAAGAGGAGTCATCATTGGTTATTCCTTATTTCCACGAGTTGATTGCTTTGTCGGCGGCGGTCCGAACGGCTTCGTCAGAGTCTTTCAGAGCAAGCTCCAACGCTTCTTTCGCCAAAGCCGATTCTTCCCCGACTTCTCCCAGTGTCTGTGCCATCTGGAGTCGCATCTGGGGATTTTTATCACCATGTAAAGCCGCTACGAGCAGCGGAATCGCCACCTCTTTTGTTTTGGGTTCCGGAGAGACACGGACAAGCGCCCAGGCCGCCAGAGTTTTCTCGTGAAGATCAGGGCTCTCCAGCAATTGCAGCAGCGGTGCAGTCGCGGCGTGAGCCGGCTTTCCAATCCGCCCCAGGGCGTAGCTGGCGACCGATCTCACGGTCGGATCATTCTCACCCAGCAGATCGACGAACAGCTTGATCGCTGACTCCCCTTTGGGCGCCATCTCTGCCAGAGCCACCAGCGCTTCCCGCCGGACGACCGGATCCGGATCGTAAATGGACTCACTCAGCACGGGTGCGACGACCTTAGCCCGCTCTCCCATTCGACCGAGCGCGAAAATCGCTTCCCGTCGCAGTTGTGGCCGTTCATCTCGAAGTGCGGACGTGACATGAGGCAAAGCCGCGTTGACGTTATCTTCATCCTTGGGATCTACGTCGATTAAGGCACATGCGATGGCCAGACGAGTCAGTGGGTCCTCGGCTTCGTCCAGTGCTGTCCGCAAAGCATCCTTGGCGTCTTTCGCCCGAAGTCTTCCGAGACAATAGGCGACGACTCCGGGATACGGGAACTGCTTGTCTTCCAGTGCTTTGATTAACTCCGGGACGTGCGAAGTCGCGTCACCGCCAATCGACGCCAGGGCAAAAACGGCTTCACGCCGTACGCTATGGTTGGGCGATTCGACTAGATTGGCCAGTCGACCAGCCGCTGAACTGGCAGCCGGTCCCATCCCACCGAGAATGGAAGTGGCGACCAGTTGCGTCTCTTCATCATCCAGAGCATCGATTAAGGCAGGAACCGCGGCCTCACCCAGTCGATAGAGGGCCTGCTGCGCACTGAATCGAACATTCGCATCCTCATCTTTTAAGGTTCCGATCAGTACTGGCAGCGCCGCTTGAGATTCCTGCCCACCTTCGCCAATGGCGGTGACCGCATGCCAGCGCACGGCGGCGTTATCGGATTTGGCTAGCTCGGCCAATTTCCCGATTGTTTTCGGATCAGACGGGCCGATTGCCGCAAGTGCGCTACACGCATTGCAGACAGTTTGTACGTCCTTGCTATCCAGCAGGGCGACGATCTCCGGCAGCGCCGACACACTCAGAATCACCAGCCCGCTGATGGCGTTGCCAGCGATCTGGGGATGAGGACTCTGCAGACTCTCGACCAGCACCGATCGAGCCTCGTCA
>NZ_DASWWZ010000680.1:0-7076 GCF_036405755.1 Schlesneria sp. | reverse complement strand
TAATCCTGATTGGATTCAGGCGATTAAGTCGGTTCGTTTCCGAACGAAGTGACGCATCAAAACCGTCACTTCGTTCGCCTCTTTGTCGCATGGCTGACAACTCCATGCAGGGAAAAAAATTGTGGGGCTGCAGATCTTCGGGGCAGCTAATCCCAAAGCGCTCGTAGACCGAAAAAGGCGGTGTCCTTAACACGACGCGCGATCTCTTTCAGTGGACTGATTCTTGAATCGGTGCAGAATGTCATGCTCAGCATGATGCGTAGATCTCCCTCGTCCGTGGGGCTTGCTCGGTGAAGTACTTTTGCACCTTCAAAAAGAACAAGGACGTTTGCTGAGGTATCGATTGATTCCTCGCCCTTGGATGTTTTTCTCATCAACTTGCTTTTTGAAACCCCGCCCTTGGGCGATTCGTTGGCCAGCGAGAGCAGCACCGTAAAATGACGTCCGTGATAAAAGTTGTGGTCGTAGTGCCAGTTAATATGGTCTCCCGCTTCCCGGTAGCACAATAGTGATAACGAGCTTTGGTCGCCGTCAGGAGTAGGGAAAACAGGTATCCCTGCGATACTTGAAACCCACTCTCTCAGTTCATCCGAGTGATACAATCCGACGCAATTTCTCGCGTGACGCTGAATATTCTCGTACGAAAGCGTATGCCCTTTCTTGTGCGTCGGTATGTAGCTGGAAACCATTCTTGGAAGGTTTCTCGTCGCCTCGGATTGCAAAAGCTCCAGGTCTGAGAAGGATAAGAAATTCTCGACACGTACGAGTCGTTCGCGGGCGAATGCCCGGCAATGCTCTTGTATATTGACTGGTCCCTGGATCGTGAAGTGGTGCTCGTTAACCCAGTTGGCTCGTTGCTGTGCGAGCTGACCGAGCATCCGAATGCGGCGTTTTCGGTGACGTACATAAACCACGGAAAGGGTCGCCAGGGCGATAGCAGCTGTCCCCACCATCCACGGCAACATTGGATTCACCCCCCTCCGAAACGCATCGAGAGTTGATCCACGGTTTATAGTTAACCCCGTATCAGGGCGCGGGGTGACTGACGTTTACTATATGGTCTTGATCTTCCCGGTTTCAACGGCGGTCTGTCTGTTACATAATCGTTATTGCGTCAGTCGTCTCCAATGACAAGCCTGATGTAGCTTTCATATCGGATCTGCGAGATCAGGTCTTGTTTGACCGCCTCCCTCACGGCACATCCCTCTTCCACCAGATGAAGGCAATCGGGGAACTTACAACTGGGTACGAATGGGCGGAACTCGATGAAATAGCCTTCCATCTCCCCAGGATGCACGTCCCAGAGTTCCAATTGGCGAATTCCGGGCGTGTCGACCACCCATCCCCCAAAAGACAATTCCTGAAGCTGGGCGAACCGAGTTGTGTGTCGACCTTTCTGAGTGACGCGGCTGATGTCGCCGGTCTTCATTGACAGGCCAGGTTGAATGGCATTCAACAGCGACGATTTGCCCACACCGCTTTGACCCGTAAAAACGGTCTGCTGGTGCTTGAGCAGCCGTCGCAGCCATGCGATCCCTAAACCGGACGGAACACTCGCCGCAACGACGGTGTATCCGACCTGAGCATAGTGTCCGATCATCGGCTGCAGGTCAGCCACGTCGACGAGATCGCACTTGTTAATAACGATGATCGCCCGAACTTCCCCTTTTGCCGCGCTGACGACAAAGCGGTCTATCAGGGCGGGTTTCAGCGGCGGTTCATCGGCTGATGAAATGATCGCCACCTGGGACACATTTGCCACCAGGATGTGCTGCTTGTACTGATGACCGCGAGCGATAATTCCCTGCCGCGGCTCCACGCGTTCAATCACCCCACACTGGTTCTTACCCGGGAGGAAGAGAACGCGATCTCCTGTGACAACTGCGTTCCGTGCATTCCGGGCAACTGTTCGGACAACGCGACGGACAGTGCACTCAAATCGTGTGCCGCTTCCCTCTTGACCCTCGTCGACCTGAACGGTGCATTGTGTTGAGCCGATCGCCGAAATGACCCGCCCTCGTAGGCAGGCAGCTTGATCGACGGCAAGGACAACGTGATCTCCCTCGCCCTGCTCACCCAAGATCGTTCGTCGTCTTGTCAGAGCCCCTTTTCCAGAGACCCGTTGTTCGCGGTCGATATCCTCGATAACGGACTCGTCGGCATGGATCTGCCTGGTAAAATCGTTCTGGCGAGCAGAGTTTTGTCGATTCTTCCGGAAATCGACCCTCACCTTTTTAGAGATCTTCTTCGCCACGTGATGGGTGCCTCTAATCTCGAGAGTTGATTATCTGCTGCGGGATGCATTGCTGCCTGAAACATTGTTGACGCTTGCCACTCGTCTCCAGACGCACGCGAGACGACGGCTGTCGAGCGATGGCCCTGCCTGGGATCATACCAAACGCCGCTCTAAACCCTCGGGGTCAAACCGGTTGTGATGCTGTCTCCAGTTCTGGAGCTCGTGATAGGTCGCAAGCGATCCAGCGGGAGAGATCTCAGTTCCGGCGGGTTCGGGCTTATTCTTATATGGGAATCTTTCTTTCTCAAAACCGAGTGCGGTCGGATTCGAGCATCATTCTGATCAGTACGACAAATCGCCAAGTCGTTATGGATTAATCAGTACAACTTGCGTTGTGATAAATGAAAAACGTCCGAGCCCAGTAAAGGACTCGGACGTTTACTGACCCCATGGGGATTCGAACCCCAGTTCTCGGACTGAAAATCCGATGTCCTAGGCCTCTAGACGATGGGGCCGTCATTCGCAAAACTAATCAGAAGCGAGAACAAGATCGGAGTTTGGTGCCGGATTCTTTAGTCGCGGCTTCCGATTTTTTCGCTGCGGATTAATAACAACGGACGGCAGGGATTGCAACAAACCGGGGTGAATTTTTTTCGTCCCGGTTTCGTTGCGGGGGGCGAGTTTTACTCGGCCACCGACTTTTGTTCAAGGCTTGGGAACGGAGAAGTTGCTGCAGATTCTGAAGAGGCGATTGCGTCGCGCACTTCGCTCCGATGAATGGAAACTTCTCTCGGTGCTTGAATGCCAAGTCGAACCTTGTCGCCGCGGATTTCGACGACCGTGATGACAATGCTGTCATCAACAATGATGCTCTCGTTTTTTTTCCGCGACAGAACTAACATTTCCCACAACTCCGAGGGCCAAGCCCTTTCTTCATCCGTGCTTTTCGAGTCTTTCAGGCTGTCAGCGCAATTTCCTTGCGACCGTCAAATTGTAGAGTCTACAGAATTCGTGTCAACCCCAGCACTTCTTCATTTATTGGCACGGGATAATTTACCGCTTTTAAGCGTATGTCCGGCACGCTGTTTTTCACAGACAGCCCATTTTCTCACTTTCAGACTGCCTGCTTTCCTGGTCTCCGCACAATTGTTTCCTCCTCAGCGCGGTGACGGGATGATGCTGCTCATTTCCCTGAGCCAGACGACTTCCTCCTGACAGTGCTGAGCTTGTTGGCTTTCTGAGCGATCTGATTCTTCTGCATCTGCTTGCGCAGGTGAGGCAGCTTCGTCGCAGGTTTACGCGGGGCTCCGGTCATTTCACACTTCCTTTTCTGGATGAAGTTTTCATTTTCTGACATTCGGGGCAGTAAAACGTGGATCGCTGTGCCTGGACGATCCTCTGGATGGCCTCACTTCCGCAGGAAAGACAGGGCGAACCGGCTCGCATATAGGCTCGATGCAGGTTCTGGTAGCTGCCATTCTGGTTCAGTGCGTTGCGGTACGTCCCATCAGAAAGAGTCGAGCCCTCACACTCAATCGCTTTCAAAAGAACCTCCTGTGCCGCTGCCGCCAGTCGCTCGACCTGCCTCGGGTTTAACATCTTCGCTGGCGTCGAAGGGTGAATCCCCGCCACATGCAGAATCTCACTCGCATACAAATTACCGATCCCCGCTACCCTCTTCTGGTCGAGCAACAAGACCTTAATTTCCCGGTTTGAAGCGGCACACCGCTCGCGCCACATCTCCAGAGTCATCTCCAGGGCATCCGGTCCCAGACACTTGGGGCCATAGCGCTCCTCAAACTCTCCAGAAAGGTAATGAGAGACCGTTCCCAGGCCTCGCCGGTCCCAGAACCACAAAGAGGGATACTGATCGTCTCCTTCAAAATCCCACCGCAGTCTCAAGTGGCTGACGTCAGGAGGATCGGCCAGCACCATCAACCCTGTCATCCGCGGTTCGACGGCCACGATCGTACCATCCGACACGTCGAACACGACCCGCTTACCAACTCTCCGAACGCCGGCAAACTGCTTTCCCACAAGCCGTTTTCGCAATTGAGTGAACTTCGGTGTGATGAGAATCGGCTTGCAACCGTTTTCGCATTCACTGAGATCGCAGATCGTCCGACCGACGATCTGCGGTCGGATACCACGAACCATGGTTTCGACTTCAGGCAGTTCTGGCAAATTGTTCTCCCGCGGATGTCTCTGGTGGTGTGGGGCGATGAGGGTGCAACTCACTGCTGTCATCTGCCCATCAACTGTAACTCAACAGAGTATTCTAACGTCTGATCGGATTGTGGGGTTGAACGCCAGGGCGTCGCCCCTTCATCAGCAGAATGTGCAGAATTTTCTTGACGAAGCAGTGCTGAAGGACGATTCTAAATCGATAGTGGGTTGGTTTGTTTTGAATGCAACTTTGTCCCCTTTTGACGGCGTCATCGTCACAATCCGTCTTGTCCACGACTAGGAACCTGACATGGTCCGATTTGGCCGATTGAACTTCAATACGACTTTTCTTCATCGGTCGTTGACCCTGTGCGGATGTCTCATTGCGATGTCCACTGCTTCGCAAGCTGCCAATTCGCCAGCTCAAATGAACCATGCCGCAGTCGTTGCCGATCACCTGAGTGCAGGAGAATTCGGCTTGGCTCTGGATCAGGCCCTTGTCGCTCCGACTCCCGAAGAGCGAGCAGCCCTGCTGACCCAGGTCGCCGCTGCGCAGCAGGCCGCCGGAGAGACGGACGCCGCCGCTGGCACTCTTAAACGTATCCCGCGCCGTTCGAGACTCGAGAACGCTCCTGCTGCTCCTCGAGCACTTCAAGGGGGCGTTCAGGCTGACTTCCAAACGCTGATGCGACTGATTCGTGAAAACACGAAGTCCAAATGGGAAGAAGAAGACGGTGAAGGTGGAGCAATGTCCCCCTTCCCCACTGGTGTGAAGGTCTCTCCCACAGGTCTGCTGCATCGCGTCAGCGCTGCAGAGCAATCGGGCGAACTCGCTTCGCTGGGTGTGAAAGCCCGCCAGGCCGACATTAATGAAGATGTCGCTCAATACTCTGAACTCCGTATGGTCTCGCTGACACGTCTCGAACGAGCTGTCGCGCGGCGCATTGAAGAGGGACTTCCCGTCCCCGAAACGATGTCGCAGCTCGCCGGTCTCTCGCACATTAAGTATGTCTTTGCCGTTCCCGAATCGAATGAAATCGTCATTGCCGGGCCTGCTGCGGGCTGGCAGTACAACGAACAAGGCCAGCCCGTTTCTGTTCGCGACGGTCAGCCGACCCTCCAGCTGGATGACCTGGTGACAGTGCTGCGGACCTTCGCCCGCGGGAACGCGGACTTTGGCTGCTCCATCAACACTCGCGATGAAGGGGTGAAAGCCCTCAAGGAATTCGTTGAGAAATCGCAGGCCAAAGGACCAATCAACAAGGGCGGCGTCGGCGCCTGGGTCAATCAGATCCAGCAGAAACTGGGACGTCAGGACGTCGTGGTTTGGGGTGTCCCCGCTGAAAGTCGTGTGGCTCGCGTCATCGTGGAAGCGGACTACCGGATGAAGCTGATTGGCATCAACAAGTTGCCAGCCGGTAAGGAGATTCCCGGTTACTTCGATCTGCTGCCTGTTGCCGAACAGAAGGCTCAACCCAATATGGACGCCCTGCGATGGTGGCTCACCATTCAGTGCGATGCTGTGATGCACAGCGAAGATCGTAACACATTCGAAATTCAGGGCTCGTCGGTCCTGTGCCTTTCGGAAAACCAGTTGGTGACCGCCGAAGGAAAGCATGTCCCCACCGGCAAGTCCGAACCAACGAATCGTCTGTTCGCGCAGAACTTCACGTCCCACTATGCGACGCTGGCAAAGAAAGACCTGGTCTTCGCAGACGCTCAGAACATCTTCAACATGGCCCTGTGCTCGGCCCTGATCCAGTCTGAAGACCTGCGAGGCAAAACCGGCTGGAACATGGGAGTCTTCGCTCCCAATGGTGGCTATGCACCAGCCAGCTATCCTGCCGCGACGGAAGTGGAATCGGTTGTCAACCACCGGGTTTACCGAGGCCGCGATATCGTAGTCCAGGCAGCTGGTGGGGTCCGATGCGACGTGATGGCCCTTGCGAAAGACCCTGTTCGCAACAAGCTCGCTCCGCAGCTGGAAGAAACTGCCAAAGTTCAGCAGGTTCAGTCGGTCGCTGTCGGACGCTGGTGGTGGGACGCGGTGAAATAAGCCCACTTGCCAAGGCGGGATGGTCTCCGACAAGAGCGGTCTTGATCGAACGGGCACTCTCCGGCAACAATCATCGCCTCGATTGGGCTTGATGAATTCAACAGTCATGTCGAACGGCTCTTCGGAGCCGTTCGATTTTTTATTGGGGTAGAAAAAACCGCCATGCAAGTCGTGATCACTGCAGTGGGGCCGGATAACCGAGGGCTGGCCGACCCGATTGTTCATCTTGTTTCGGCGGCAGGGGCCAACATCTACGAAATCCAGATGTACGATCACGATTCCGAACGACTGTTCGCAATGTTGCTCCGCATTGATTGGCCTCTGGGGCCCGAGAGCGTCGCTGAACTTCGTGAAAAAATGAACGAAATCGGCCGACTGAAAGGCCTGTCGATTCGAACCTGGTCGCGGGATGAACATCAGTCCCGTTCGCGACTTCCTCGACTGGCCATTTGCACGACCTACCGGCCGGAACCTGCCCTCGCACTGCTTCGTTCGATGCGCGACAAGCGACTGCTCGCCACCCCGGCCGTCATGATTGGCAACCGTGACAGTTGTCGAGGAGTTGCCGAACAATTCGGTGTTGAGTGGCACCAGATCGGTGATGCGAAGGGAGAACCC
>NZ_DASWWZ010000679.1:0-7659 GCF_036405755.1 Schlesneria sp. | reverse complement strand
TAATTTATCGGATCAGGTTTAACTGTTGCATGCTTCGAAACTAGTTGATTAATCAGCCCATATATGGCACCACGAATAAACGGACGACCTCTCCTCGGGGTGACCATCACAGTTCCGGCTGTCTTCCTCTGTGGCTGCATGGCCTCGTCAGTCAACGCCTGATTCTCCGATCGTTAAATTAATCCCACAATTTTTCGACCTACCCAGAAGACCCCCAGCAGCACCACGATCAGTGACGCGATGAGCGGGTGACACCAGAGCTGAACGCGTCGAACGGTTGGGGGTGGTTCCGGGAGTGCCGCGAGTGATTTGAGGACCTGTTCCAGTCGATCAAGGCTGATCACTTCTCCCCTCGTGACGCGAGAGACTTCTTCCAGCACTTCAGGCCGGGCCGCTCTGCCCAGTCTCTCGACGGCCGTTCCCTGGACAAAAAATGATGTTTCGAGCGTCGCATCTGTCTGCTTACAGCTCAGGATGACGTCGTGCTTGCCCGGTTCATCAGCAGTGAAACGGGACGTGAAGGCGCCCCACTCATCGCCTGACGAGGTGAAACGGACGGTTTCTGCTTTTCCTGAAGGGGCGACGATTCGTGCGGTCACGTCCCCTTTGGGTAACGGTTCACCACTTTTTTCCATCACGTTTGCACTGAGGGCGATCGTCTGGCGTACTTGGGGTTGCTCGGGGGAATAGTACATCCGCATGGATTCACCTTTGGCCATATTTCGTTGATAGGCCATCCAGCGGACGACTTGTCCCCAGAAGCGGTAGTGGTATTTGTCTTCGACCCCTTTTCGCCAGCGCCAGGCCCCATCGGTTCCCATGAACAGCACTTTGCCCGCCCCGAATGTTCGAGTGGCGAGCAGGGGAATGCGGCCGAACTCATTCGCGACGTCCTTGTGGACCGCCAGCACCTCTGACCCGGCCTTCGCACGCAGGGCAGGGGCGTACCACTGGAAACCGGGCAGACCTTCCCAGACCTCCGTGTTGTCGTCCTGAGTATCGGCCAGCTTGGTGAGCAGGCTGCGGCGACCCGACTCCGTCAGTTCAAAATGGCTGGGCGTGCGCGAACCCCAACCTCCGGGCTGAGAGGGATCGAAAATGACGGGGCACAAGTCTCCCAGCTCGGTCTCAATCAGCGACGTATGTCTTCCCTGCCACCCGGGCATAAAGACCAGACCACTCGCTTGGTGTTCAACGAGACCCTTCAGCAGGCGGCAGTCTTCGGCGGTAAGCTGACCATCTTCCAGTCCGACGTCCCCTAAAAAGACGACGTCATACTTGGAAAGTTCCTCTAATCCCTGAGGAAACCGTTTGATGTAGTCTTTATTTCCGCCCCCCGGTTTATCGAGACCAGGATGAAAGAGCAGGCACGAGACTTCCACCCCCGGGTCGCGGGAGAGTGCGTTGCGGAGATAGCGATACTCCCAGCGAGGAATCGATTCCACAACCAGCACGCGGAGTTTCTCTTCCCGGATTGCGATGGGGGTCGAGAGCCGGTTGTTATCGGCGATGAGCTCTTCTGCGTGCTTGGGAACGTCGAGTGCCAAGGTATAGTCGCCGTTCTCTTTCGGCTTCCAGATGACAAAATCACTGGTGCGGCCCATGGGCGAGATCCGAACTTCCTTGGTGATTTCCTCTCCGTCCGAGACCTTCAGTTTGACCGTCGCCACATGTTCGCGTGGCAGAGTACTTTCGATGGTGAAGGGAATTCGTACCGACTTGCCCGTGATACCGAACGTGGGAGAATCGAGGCTCAACAATTCCACGTCGGGTAAGCGGGATGAACTGCCGACCGGGACGCTGAAGACGGGAACACCCCGTAATCGCAGAGCGGCCGCAGCCTGAACGGGAGGCTCCCCCTCGTTCCAGTCACCATCCGAGGCTAATACCACGGCGTGCAGGTTTTTGAACCGGCGAGGCGCTGTGGCGAGCGGCTCGTACAAATTCGTCCCGCGACTGGTCGCCTCTTCTGATGTCGGCTCGGTGGAACTGATCGGTTGCACGACGACCGTCAGCCGTTCCTGCACCGAGGTCCAGAACGATTCTTCGGTCAGCTTCTGGATCGCTTCCCGTCGTGTTTTGACGGTGGTCGAGGCCGTTTCGCGGTTGGTAACGTCCATCGTTCCCATACTGGCGGAATCATCCCACAGGACCGCAACGGTCGGTTTCTCGTCGGGGCGAAATTCTTCCACCCATTCCGGCTGATTGAACAGCACGACGCCGATCGCGACGAGCAGAAATCGGACCAGTTCCAGCAATCCGATCGAGCGCCGGTAACCGGTGCGGCTCCAGGCGAGGTAACACAATCCTGCCGTGATCGTCAGGATGACGAGGGAGAGGATCACGGACCAGGGAGCCCATGCGAAGGTCAATGAGCGGACCGTGTTCATGCCGTGGCCCCTACTGTGCGAGCTGCGTCCTGTTTCCGGGGGACTTTGGGAAGACACAATGCCGCTTCGAGGATCAGGGAAATCAGCATGGTGATCAGGAATACCCGCCAGATTTCCTGGATGAGTGAATTCAGGCTGCCGGCCTGATCATCGACACGGACAAAGTTCAATCCACGAAAAAGTTCCGTCAGACGGGATTCTGCGAGAACACGGGATTCCTCCTCACTCTCGGGTCTGTTGACCGCGATCAGTCGATCGGCCGCGGAGTAGACCCCACGGTGATACAGGGACTCGGTCGAAAGCCCCTGATCCCCTGCGACAATGGTTGTCCAGGTCGAGGGGGTTTCCCCGGCCGCGTCACCCGCATCGAGTTGGCGTGCTTTGTTCAGGACTGCCGCGCCGGCCGAGACCGCTCGTTGAACGAAGGCGTACAGCACGACGCCGTCGGTCGCCAGTGAGGAATCACGAGGAGCGGGGGTCGTTGCCCAGAAATAGATACCGCCTCGTTTCGAGGGAACACGTGCCAGCAGAGGGGCACCTCCTTTCAGCGCGGCCAGCGGGGTCTGTTCTCCTGACAGGCTGCAGTACTGGTGGATTTCCAGTTGACCCACGGGCAAGGCTGCTCCGTTGAGTGTCCGGCTGAGCAGATCTTCGTCTCCTCGCCAGGTTTCGATCGGGATACTGTCGTTTGAGATGGTCCATTCGTTCCAGCGAATTCCGGAAAACTCGTCACTTCCGGGATTTCTCGGCGGCATGAACACCACCTGCCCGCCCCGATCGACAAACGACTGGACTAATTCGGCCTCCGCACCCTTGGGAAGATTCGCCTGCCAGAGAAGAAGAGATACTTGATCCCATTCGGTGAGCGGAAGCTGTTCGATCCCGATCACATTCGCTTCACAGACGAACGAGGGCTCGGGAGGAATCGACGCCGCGAGCTGAAGCGGCCGTTCCACTTGCGGGTCCTCGGCGACGATGAGCGTCTTGCGTGGGGGAGGATTGTCGAAAACGAAGTAGAAGTCGTCGTCAGAGGGGTTCGCGTCCGCAGGAATCGAGACACGGCCCCAGCCCCGTTCCTGCTTCTTTTCCACAGGGATCCGATGATCTTTGATCTCCGTGCCCGTCCCGGTCAGTTCGACGTTCAGCAGGGACCTTGCCCCTTCAATATCGAATTGCACGGGGACGGTCAGTTTTTCTGAGTCCGCTCCTTCACGCGAAATTTTGAGCGACACCAGCAGTTCCGCACCGTCACTGGTCATCTGTCGTTTCACTTCGGTCACGCGGATCGATGTGTTGGTTGCAGGCAACTGGGGGTACGCCAGCAGATGAAAGCGCACACCCTGTGGAAATTCCAGAAACGCATCGCGCAGTGTGGACCAGCGGCTGCTTTCGGCCGTCCAGTCATTTTCGCGCAGATCGGAACAGATCCAGATTTCAGTGCGCCCCGTGCGGTTGTCGCGAATGTAGTCGTGCGCCGATTGCAGCATCAGAGGCAGATCTGCCGGGGCGCTGGCCGGAGTGGCCGAGGGAAGGTTCAGGATGGCCTCAGGAGATTCAATCTCCTGAGCTTCGTGGGCGGTGCTGTCGATATAGATCCAGCGTGTTGAACCGAGGGTCTGCAGCGTCTGCACCAGTTGCTGCTTGCCCGTTTCCAGCTTGGAATCGCCCGTCCCGACGCCCCGCTGCTGCATGCTGGGGGACCGATCGAGCAACACGATGGTCGTGTCGGGCTTCCCTCCCGCCGCCAGCCCGAGCCATCCGCTGGCGAGGGGACGCGAAACGGCAAAGATCAGACCCGCGACGGCCAGCATGCGAAACAGCATGATCAGCCATTGCCGCAGACGCGAATAGCCGCGTGCCATCCGATGTGCGGCCAGCAGGAACATCATGGCCGCCCACTGAATGGTCTGGAAACGACGCTGATTGATCAGGTGAATCACGATCGGCAGGGCGATCAGTGGAAGCCCCCACAGCAACCAGGGTTGCAGGAAACTCATCTCATCCCCTTGACTTGGGCGCGACTGACCAGAAACCGGACGAGAACCTGTTCGTAGTCTTCGTCGATACTGATCCTGTGATAGTCGATCGCGGATTCAAGGACCACCTGTTTGAGGTCCTTCAGATAGAGCTGAAGTGCCTTGTCATAGCGGTCAGCAATGTCATTCGGTTCCGCAAAGATGGCGGGGCCCCCTTCCATATCCAGAAACCGCATGGGCCGACGGAATTGAAAGTTGAGCTCGAGCGGGTCGAGCAGATGAAACACCGCGGCATCATGGTGCCGAAACCGCAGGTGCTGGAAACAGCTTTGAAGTACTGCAGGTTCGATAAACAGATCTGACAGAATGATGATCAGTGCCCGCTGCCGGATCGTTTCAGCCAGTTCGTGCAGGACGGCCGCCAACTGGGTATCCCCTTTGGGTTTTGCCTGCTCCAGTTGATCGAGAACCAGTCGCAGGTGTGCGGCATTTCGTTTGGGGGGCAGGTTCTGCGTGACGCCATCCGCCACACAGGCCAGTCCCACAGCGTCCCCCTGCTGGCTGGCAAGATAGCTCAAAGTTCCCGCGATCCGCCGGGCATATTCGATCTTCGTGACACCGGTCGAGCCAAAGTTCATGGAACCACTGGTGTCGAGGACGAAGCAACAGCGCAGGTTGGTGTCGGCCTCGAACTCTTTGACATAGAACCGGTCGGAACGTCCGTAGGCACGCCAGTCGAGTCGCCGGAGATCATCGCCGGGGACATATTTCCGGTATTCCGCAAATTCGACGCTGGAACCGCGATGCGGGCTGGCGTGACGGCCCGAGACATTCCCCTGCATGGGCCGACGTGCGAACAACGGAATCCCGGACAGCCGCGAGAGCACCTGGGCATCCAGAAAACTTCGAGGCTGTCGATCCGAAAGCATGGGCGCTCCGTGCAATGACATTCACTGAAAGAATTGCGTCTCCTGCGGGCAGAACACCTGGAGGTCAGAGCGGGGCGATGTCCGAATGGATCATCGAACCCGACTGCGTGACCAGTCCGTCAGCGACGCTGACTTGTTCCCCTTCTCGGCCTCTCATGGTGAGTCGTGAGGACAGGAGACGAACGCAAATCTGAATGACTTAGTCCTCAAGGGTTATGGGGGGATCATGACAGGCTGCGGGGACGAAATCATTTCGTGGTGGCATCAGGCTGCAGACGAAGGCCGCTTCCGACTTCATGAGTCGCCGTTCCGGACACGACGCGGGTCGACTGGGCCTCACGTCCCGTGATTGACGGAACGGGCGGCCCGGCCGGCCTTGAAGTTGCGAAGCGACTGATCGTCTTTACCTTGACTGTTCTTCGATTGTTTCGCTGATCAGGCGTTTGACAATCTGTTTGGCATCCAGGCCCTCGGCCTGAGCGGCGAAGGTCGTAATGACGCGGTGCGTCAGCACGGGGACCGCGACTTCCTGAATGTCTTCCAGCCGGACCATATAGCTTCCGTGCAGGGCGGCACGTGCCTTGGCACCGAGGATCAGGAACTGGACGGCTCGCGGTCCCGCTCCCCAGGCGACCAGCGGCTTCAGCCACGCCGGGGCCGAGGTCCCTCGTGGACGTGTCTTGCGGACCAGTCGGGCGGCATACTGGTAGATGTGGTCTGGAACAGGAACACGTCGAACCAGTTGCTGATGCTCGATAATTTCCGCCGCCGTCATCAGGTGCTCAAGTTCCGGCAGTGCCGCACCGGTCGTCGTCCGGGCGATCTGAATTTCCTCTTCTTCCGAAGGGTAATCCAGCTCGATCAGAAACATGAAGCGGTCCAGTTGGGCCTCGGGCAGGGGATACGTTCCTTCCTGTTCCACCGGGTTCTGCGTGGCGAGCACGAAGAAGGGGGAATCGAGTTTGAACGTCTTGCCGACCACAGTCACCTTCTGCTCCTGCATCGCCTCGAGCATGGCGGCTTGCGTCTTTGGTGGAGCACGGTTGATTTCATCCGCCAGCACGATGTTCGCGAACACGGGGCCCCGTACGAAGGTAAATTCGCGCCGTCCTTCCGCATTATCCTGCAGAATGTCGGTCCCCGTGATATCCATCGGCATCAGGTCGGGTGTGAACTGGATGCGGCTGAAATCGAGCGACATCGTTTCGGCCAGTTTGCTGACCAGCAATGTCTTGGCGAGTCCGGGAACGCCCATCAGCAGTCCATGTCCGCGAGCAAACATACAGATCGCCAGTCGCTCGATGACG
This sequence comes from Schlesneria sp., assembly GCF_036405755.1. Lineage (NCBI taxonomy): Bacteria > Pseudomonadati > Planctomycetota > Planctomycetia > Planctomycetales > Planctomycetaceae > Schlesneria > Schlesneria sp. The sequence continues at coordinate 1,057 of NZ_DASWWZ010000679.1, read as the reverse complement.
TCATTCTGGCCGATGATGACGCGCCCTAACTCCTTCTTCAGTCGCATGTAGAGCTGACGGAGCCGATCAATCGCGGCGACATCGTTGTCGCTGAGATCCATTGTGGGCACCGAACTGGACGAATTTGTCATCAATCCATTCCCCTGATCAAATCCCGAAATTTTCGGTTTGCCACCCAGCTGTTTACGGCGAATGAATAGATGCGAAGTGAACGAGCGTTCTCGCCGTGTTTGAGACAATCGGTCTAAAGTGATACCAAACCGATTGAGAGAAAAAAAGTGTCAAAAAGTTGTCTTTGTCGGAATTCAGCGGAAAGGAAAACTCGTTCCGCTCATGTCTCTTTGCATCGCTCTTGCAGAAAACAGGCCTCTGAAAAGATACTCTGCCGATTCCGATCGGCGAATTTTTAGCCAGGGCTTTTCCTATGTCGAATGACGAGCAGTTTTCAGGCAACCCCCCAACAAATGCGGGTGAGTTCCTGCGTCGATTGCTCGGCGAGCTGGGTGCGACGGTGGGGGCGCTCTGGTTCGGCGGTACGGGACAGCTCAATCTCGTCGCCGCCAGTGGCTTTGAGGAAAGTGGCTTTTTCCGTGGCGCTACCGAGAAAACGCTGCTCCAGCAGATTCTGGCCGAAGTTCTGAAGCAGGGGCGTCCCCTGTCTGTTGATACGGCGGGGACATTTCCTGCGGGACCGACCGGACACGCAACGTTATTCCTCGTCCCCCTGTCGATTCCTCCCGGTCACGTGGGGGTCATTCTGATTGCGGAACGCCCGAATCTGCCGCAACAACAGCGGATGGGGTGGATGCAGCACATTTCCGTGCGCGGTCGAGAGCTTAGCCCGCTCCTGACAAATTCCACGGAGAACTCTCCGAACGTCAGTCAGACGGCGGGGGGCTCTGAACCGAGCCTGGAAGTAGCGAGTGCAGGGTCTGCCGCTCCTGCCGCGCCCGTGCTGGCAGGATCCCCGATGACGGCCAGCCGCACATCGGCGTCAAAACGGCCGCTCATCGATTCTCAGCCTGTGCTGGATTATGTGTTGTCGTTGCAGCGCAGT
>NZ_DASWWZ010000678.1:0-5695 GCF_036405755.1 Schlesneria sp. | reverse complement strand
CTGCGGGACATCCCGTTCCCGACACGCGCACCGGGACGGAAGTGACGGAGGGCGATTCCATCGTGGCCTCCGGTTCCGCTGTTCCGGTCCCCGATTTTAAGCCGATCCTGGACGAACTGAAATTGCGAGGGAAGCAGCGCTCTGTGGTCGAAGTTCTGGCACAACTCAATCGGGCCCTGCCGGTCGACGAACTTTCGACGCTGGCCCAGTGCGGGATTTCTCCCATTCAGTCACTACGTGAGAAAGGATTGATCGTCACGCAGCGGGAACGGGTCTTTACGGGTAACACCGAAGTGAATACCGAGCCGCGCCGGGAAATCACACTGAATGAAGACCAGACGGTTGCCGTGAATACGATCCTGGATTGTGTTCGCTCGGGCGAGCATCGGACGCTGCTCTTGCACGGTGTCACCGGAAGTGGGAAGACCGAGGTCTACATTCAGGCGATTGAGGAAATTGTCAGCTACGGGCGCCAGGCGATCATGCTCGTTCCCGAGATCAGCCTCACTCCGCAGACGATTCGCCGGTTTCGCAGTCGCTTCGCCTCTGTCGCGGTTCTTCACAGTCACCTGACCGATGCAGAACGGCATGGCCACTGGAAGCAGATTTCCAGTGGGCAGGTTCAAGTCGTCGTGGGAGCTCGCAGCGCCGTGTTCGCACCGACGCCGCAGCTGGGACTGATCGTGATCGATGAAGAGCATGAAACGAGTTTCAAGCAGGACAACACGCCGCGCTACCATGCGCGTGAAGTGGCCCGTAAGCGGGCGGAAATGGAACGGGTTCCACTGATTCTGGGGTCGGCCACACCAACGCTGGAATCGTGGCAGCGAGCTGTTGACGGTCACGACACGCTGATCTCCATGCCAAAACGGGTTGCCGGACTGCCAATGCCTCCTGTTGTGCTCGTCGATACTCGCAACGATCCCGCCATCGGGAAGGGGGCTGCGATTGGACGTGCACTTTTCCAGGCCATGAACCTGGCCCTCCGCGAAGGAGGACAGGTCATCCTGTTCCTGAATGTCCGCGGCTACTCGTCCGTGATCTGGTGCCGAGGATGCGGGCAGGGGATCAAGTGCCCTGACTGTGATATCACGTTGACGTGGCACCGCGAGCGAGCCGTGGCGCTGTGCCATAGCTGCAATTTTTCGACAAAACCTCCCGCTGCGTGCCCTTACTGTCAGCGTCCCGGACTCTCTTACCTCGGGCTGGGGACCGAGCGGCTTGAAGCCGAAGTCCGAGCTCGTTTTGATCACTTCAAGTGCCTGCGAATGGATAGCGACACCATGCAGCAGCGTGGTGCGCACGACATTGCGCTGGAAAAGTTTCGACATGGCGAAGTGCAGATTCTGCTCGGGACGCAGATGATCGCCAAAGGCCTCGACTTTCCCAACGTGACGTTGGTCGGAGTCATCGATGCTGACACGCTGCTGCACCAACCTGACTTGCGCTCTGCAGAACGGACGTTCCAACTGATCTCACAAGTCGCTGGTCGTACGGGGCGAAGCAGTCGAGGTGGACGGGTGCTCGTTCAGACAGCCTCACCATCGCAATATCCGATCCTTCGAGCGGCAGAACACAACTACATCGGCTTCGCTCAGACGGAGCTCAGCCACCGGAAAGTGCTGAATGCGCCTCCCTACTCACATCAGGCAAGAATCATTCTGCGGGGACCGAACGAGGCCGAAGTGAAAGAGTACTCAACCAAAGTGGGAGAACTGATCCGTGCTGCGGCGAAAGAGACTCATTCAAATGTCCGCGTGCTGGGTCCGGCACCTTGTCCTATCACCCGACTGAAAGCCAATTTCCGTTACCACCTGCAGCTTGCAGCACCCGACCTGCAGGCCCTGTCCAAAATTTGGGAAGTTGCTGCTCCCGAATTTCCACCCCACCCGAACGTCGAATACCAGGTCGACGTCGAACCCCAGAACTTTCGGTGAGGATAGACCAAGAGAATTGGGTCATTGTTGTCTGGTACTCAGCGAACATCGACCGCGGCAGTAATTTCCGATGTTCAGGGAAAGTTACGACGCGTCGGCCCCGGACGAGAGGACTTTTAACGTTTCTCTCAAGACAAGATCCGCCGCGGCCCATTGACGTTGTTCACGGAGAGTTGCACCCGGGAATTGCGTCATCTCGTCGATATTCGTGAGGCGATGTTCGAAGATCTGTGCCGGCTTATTCCGGAAGCCGACCCCGATGTACACGAGCCCATCCTGGGCGCTTGGAGCGCCCGGTCCCAGATGCCCCGTAATCGAAGCGGCCATTGTTGCCTCGGGTGTTCGCGCGAGAACCCCTTCCACCATCAATCGTGCGACACATTCACTGACCGGACCGGGATCGACGAGGATGTCCGGTGGGACCCCCAGCCACTTAGTCTTCGTATCGAGACGATAGACAACGGCCGATCCACAATGAACATCGGACACCCCCTGGACCCGTCCGAGGACTGCCGACACTAATCCGGCCGTACAGCTTTCAGCAAAGATGATCCGCTGCTGATGGCTGATCAACAGCCTGGCAACATCATGAGCCTGCTGGTCAAGGGGTTGTTTCATGGGCTGTCCTCGTTTCAATCGTTTGGCGGAGCGTCAATCGCCCTTGAGAAATCGTACTGACTCGCAAAATCCCGGGTCGACAGACCGTCTGCAATTCCTCGGGCGGTGAGGAGTGCACAGTCCAATGTGGCAGGGATCGCCGCTTCCAGCCTTGGCTGATTTCGCGAACAAATCAATTCAATGTCAAGTTTTCACGGACGGAGACGCAGGATCTCAAAGTGGCCTGATTCGCGAATTCCAACATGATAACCTGGGTAGACTTTGTCGAGGACGGCTCGATGTTCGCTCAAAAAAATGTGGCGGGCGGTTCCGTCTCGAAGCTCCTGAAAAGCTGGGAAAAACTGAGTAAACAGGGTGCAAAAGCAGAGTTTCCCTGCGTTTTTTAATCTCTATCGGGGTCGTAGCGAATGTGCCGATGAATCCTCCGCTGGACTTCAGGACGCGATCGGAAGTGAAGGGAAGTCCAGGATCAGTGGCACCTGGTTGTCATTGCAGTTGCTCGCGGTGGAGAGGGACAGTCGCCTGACGGCGCTGTCGTGATCGGTACAACGGGGGGGAAGATAGGTATGCCACACTCGATCCTGCGGGGGAGATGGCTGCGCTCGGTGACGGCAATTGCAACGCTGTGCATCACGACAGCGAGGAGCGAAGCAGGCGACCGCCCCGAGATCACCGAAGCGTTAACGCAGGTCAACACCAAGGTGACCGCCCGCGATCTTGAAAACGACGAGAATACTGCTTACCCGGGATTAACGATCGTCAAGAATGGATCGTCCTCCAGCGCCATCCGTAAGCAGGCCATCGCGGACCTGGGACTGGATCGCCTGAGTGTGAACAGTCAGCGGAAGTCGCAGTCGCTGCTGAAGAACGTAGGGATGTTCCGTCGATTGCCGACAATTTCGTTCGAATGTGATCCCGCCGTTTACGAGTATTTTCTGAAGAACCCGGATGTGGCCGTCGCAACGTGGCGAGCGATGGATATTTCCCAGTTTCAGCTGCAGCCATCGGGGCCCGACCAATACCATGCCGATGCAGGTGACGGATCCGTTGGTGAACTGGAACTGCTGCTGCATACCTCATCCGATACGATGATTCATTGCGATGGGGCATTCAAAAGTCCGCTGCTGCCAAAACCGATTCTTGCACGTTCGCTGATGCGGGTTCAGACCTCATTCGCAAAAGAGCAGGACGGTCGGATTATCGGGACCCATTCCGGCGATGTTTTCGTCGAATTTCCCTCGCAGGCGATTGAAACGGCAGCACGAGTGATCGCCCCAGTCAGTCACAGTATTGCGGATCGAAACTTCAAACAGATGACCCTCTATGTTCATCTGATGTCGCAGGCGATGGTGAAGAACCCGGGATGGGTCGAGCACATCGGCAATAAGCTGGAAGGAATCTCCGAAGCCAGAAAACGCGAATTTCTGGAAGTCTCGGCCCGCAGTTGCGGTGAGGCACGGCGAAGGTTCATCGCAGCAAACTCCAGCTCCGGATTTACTCCAGACGAAGTGCTGACCCCATTCCGACAATGGAATACTACGGGATCAGGCCTGGGGGCAGCACGCGTTGCACCCCGCGGCACATCCGGTCGGTCTCCGGAAGTGACCAGCCAGGTCATCCAGGCGACATCCAGAAATTGATGAGATTGATTCGTGGCAGTGCGACCCGGCCTGCCGCTGAACCAGCAGCCCGATCGCCTTTGAGCGGTTGGGCTGCTTGCCTTTTATCGGCGTGTTAAATGGATTCTCGGCCGAGAATTTCCTCGACGAGTCCCACTTCGCTGGGATCCAATTCAAACAGGGACTGCACGCGTAGATCGATCTCGAACTCAACGGATTGCTGCAGAGCGAGTTCGTCACTTCCTTCCATCGTTCCCGACGGGAATCGATTCTGCGACAAACCCAATCGAAGATCGACTAATTGCACCAGCTCGTCGTGACAACGACGTTGGTGTAAATCGCTGAAGTCAATCCGCGGAACCGGTGCCTGTTTCAGAACATGACCATTCAGTTCAAGTCCGATGCCACGGCGTTTGCTGTGATTCGCGAACCAGGCCCACAGGACTCGGCTGTTCAGGACCGCGCAGACATAATTCAGGTGCTCGCGCGTCTGGGGGCGGGGAACCCAGACATTCGTGCTGAACGGGACATAGCAGGCGCCCCAGACCGGAACGATACTCGGTCGAACCGCCATCTGAAGGATGATCAGTTTATCGGATAGCCAGACTCGTTCCTCACGGGGCCAGTGCAGGTGCCACCACGAATTTGTCCCCCGCTGAGTCTCGCGCCGCGCTTCCAGAACGTCCCGGAAACGAGTGAGGTGTTTCTTTAGATTCGGCAAGTCCTCGATATCCGGACAAGTTGCCGGGGTCGAATAGATTAGTTGCCGCGATGCGTCTAACGAACATCGGTAACGGTCCAGGTCACAAAGATCGTGGTAGGGCCGAAGCAGGCTCAATTCTGCGGGGGTGAGACCCAGATCCCCCACTTCTGCCGGGGTCAGCGAGAAAACCCCTTCGTCCTGAATCCAGCCGAAGGTTTCGGCCGGCTTGGGAAAACGGACGAGAGTACGCCGATTCAGTGTTGCTGGGTTCTCTGCAATCCCCTGTCTCACTTCGCCAAGCTCGCCAAGTCGCGGAAACTTTTTCAGCTTGGTGAGCAGTCCGTCATGGGACGGGAAGACATCGATCCGGTCGCCGTGAAAGAGTTGTGATCGGGACTTTTCGAACCGGATCACCTGGCCGGGACTGTCTGACAACGAAGTTGCCAGAACCGCTCCAGACTGTCCCGCGATTCGAATGACCGTGTTTCGATCGGCCGGTCCCCGAGTCAACTTAAATATCACATGCTGTCCTGTGACTCGGGGGAATACGGGAGTGTTCCTAAGTAACAGAATCTCATCCACGCGAACTTGCTCACGCAGGGCGGCAATCAGCTTGCTGGACCCGCTTCCCTGCAGCCAGTAAGCATTCGTGATGTAGGAAAGAGTTCCACCTTCCTTCAGCAGATGAATTCCGCGAAAAACAAAGTAGTACCACAGGTCCATCCGGGCTGACTGGTGGTGGCGCCCCCAGCGTGTGCGCTGGATGAGATCGAGTTCCCGTTTGTAGTCACGTTCTCGCCGGGAGGGAGGATTCCCGA
>NZ_DASWWZ010000677.1:0-5185 GCF_036405755.1 Schlesneria sp. | reverse complement strand
GTGTCAACGTAGTTTTTTGAGGGTTTGCGACTGAGCCATAAGTATCTATAAAATCGCGACTTGCGCCCGTAGCTCAGCTGGATAGAGCAACGGATTTCTAATCCGTGGGTCAGGGGTTCGAATCCCTTCGGGCGTATTTTTTCTTCAGCTATTACAGGCCTGAGCCTTCTGACCTGAATCGGGTCGACGCCAACTGCGCACCAGCTGAACTCTTTTCGAATTGCGGTGACCGCCACGGCCGCTGCAACAATTGAATCCATCCCCACGTGGTTCGAATCCCGTCACGGATCAAACGTCAAATTCTTGATTCGGGCTCCCCTCTGAGTAATGTCCTCGTGCATCAGCCTGAGGAAACAGTCGTTGGCTGAGCCCCGAGGGGAGAAGTTTTACCAAGCGGGAAAAGGAAGAATCACCAGAGCTACAAACTTCGGCCAGATCGTCCCACGGCCATAAATCAGCGTCGCGGTATCGCGAACGCGTTGACAGTCTGCACCAGCATGCTGACCCGAAATGGTCTCTGGCAGACTTGGCCCACCAATAAAAAAACGCCTTAAACCATTAAAGGCTTAAGGCGTTTTCAGTGGAGGATAGCGGGGTCGAACCGCTGACCTCTTGCATGCCATGCAAGCGCTCTCCCAACTGAGCTAATCCCCCTCGTTGGAATTGAAGGTGCCGTTTCAATCGGCAGATTGAGTCGGTAACTTCATTTCTTTTCGCAGTTTTTTTGTTCGGCACTGCGGTGCGGAACGGTATCAGGGACTTCGAAATCAGTCAAGCGTTGGCGTTCGTGGAAATTTTGTTTTTATCCCGGCCTCCTTCGGCACATCGCGATTTTCTGGAGCTTCAGGTGTTTTGCAACAGAACCGATCGATCTGCCGCTTTGTAAAACAAATCGAGCAGAGGGCACGCGTTCGTTTCAGAACGCAGGGCATTCGATCGCAGCGTGAGCAGGCCAATTGGCCTTGTCAGGCGTGTGAAACAATGATTCCGCGAGCGTCGGTCATTCCCGAAAGCCGAGCTTCGAATTTTCCGCGGAGCGCTTGAGTTAATTTCGCAGAGACTCACCGGTTGGCTGATTGAGCCGGGGGGACGGCGTCGCAAACCGCAGAATGCGAGCGAGAGACCGTTCACCTTTCTCATTTTCGATCATAGGCGCTTGCTTATCAGTGAAAATGCGGTGCAGATGAGCTCTGTATCGCGATATCAACCGGAGGTCATTGTCTCATGTCTCGGTCGCGCTGTGTCTCCAAGCCTGTCACGAAACCTCGGCGTGAGGTGATCAGGAATGTTCAGAAAATCTCACCGCGGGTGCGCCCGAAATCCGTCTCTCCAGAACTGATCGAGCGGATCCGACAGCTGATGGAGCGGTCCATTGAATTCGTGCCTCACCCCGATTTCGACTCCCCTCGAGCCGAAATTGCAATACAAAGCTCCTGCCCCCCAGCAGCCAAAACGTCCGCTGGAGGAGCCAGTGGGAAAGTGGGAATCGTTTTCGTTTCCGGCCTGGTCGATGCGCCACTGCTCTCGCCCGAAGAAGAGAAGTGCTGGTTTAAGGAGATGAACTTCCTCAAGTTTCGAGCAGAGCGGAATCGGCGGCGGCTTGATCTGAGACGCCCTGACCTTTCTCTGGTTGAACAGATTGAGTCGGATCTGGATGCAGCCGTGGAAGTTCGTAACCGAATTGTGCAAGGAAACGTGCGACTGATTGTCGCGTTGGCCAAGAAGCTCACAAATTCCCTGGATTTGATGGGCGATCTGATCAGTGAAGGGATGGTTCCCCTGATTCGGTCCGTGGAATTATTTGATATCGGTCTGGGGAACCGCTTCAGTACTTACGCAACATGGGCCATTCGCAATCAGATGTTGCGTTCGCTCAAACGGAGTCGCTTCAGCACCGAGATTGAGCCCGGTGAAGATGCTCCCTCATTGGAGAATCTTCCCGACTGGCGAACATTGCCCACTACGGATGAGACCACTCATGACCTACGTGTCACAACGGTCAATCGGCTCCTGCAGAGCCTTTCAGATCGCGAGAGACAGATTTTGACAGCCCGCTTCGCACTGAATGGTCAACCGGCTGGTCAAAGCCTGGCAGACATCGCCGAACAGACGGGGCTGAGCAAAGAACGCGTCCGGCAGATTGCAATCAACTCCATTTCGAAGTTGCGCGAGTCAATGACGTATGACGAGTTTGAAGCAATGAGCTAGCGACCCTACCAGCGGATACTGTCATGAGTCCCGAATGGCAAGATGCTTCTTGAGTCCTGCTCTGCAAAGTGGGCAGAGACTCACCTTTCAGAACACGACCGCCTTCAGCGGTCTTCGGCAAGTTCACGCGAGAACGCAGTACATTTGATCTTCGATTTCCGCCGCGTACTCTGTGCTGAAATCGACGGGGCACTCGGTGGCGGTTTCTTCCGCTACGACAATTTCCGTAACCGCGTCATTGGCATCGGTGCTCGCTTTCGAATCTTCAGTCGATCCGTCGACGGGCTCGGTTTCGAATCGCACGAGTTCAGAGCGACGAATCCTAATGTGATCAGGGGCAACAATTCCCAGCTTTACTTTGCCCGAACCGATTTGCGTGATGGTGATGACAACATCGTTTCCGATCGAGATCGATTCTGATTTCTTTCGCGTGAGTACGAGCATAATTCACAGTCCTTTGAATAACGAATCTGTCTCAGATTCGACGCAGTGTAAGTGTCAGGTGATCGACACTGACCAACCTGATGTGAGGTGTGTAATGCAACCGCGATGCCAGATCGAAATTTCATGCGCATAATTATTCGCGGATTCCGTTCAATCGCATGAAAACAGGCGGTTTCCTCGTGAAAACGCCCAGAGGCCAACTGGAATTTGCCATTTCCGTCAAGACCAGTTCTGGAAGAATTTACAAGGGCGGGGTAACTTCCGTTTGCAACCGCGTGTCGGCGGGAACCCGGCGCGGGGGAACTTGAGAAAAACGTGTTCCCGAGACCCGCTTCGATTGAATGTTTATGACTGACGCCATACCGCGCCCGAACTCGCCTCGCGGTCTCTTCATCACTGGGACTGACACCAGCGTGGGGAAGACACATGTGACCTGCATCATCGCTCGTCAATTGATTTCCCACGGACGTCGCACAGCCGCCTACAAGCCGGTCTGTTCAGGTGCGATCGCCGTTCAGCCAGCTCTTTCGGGCACGGATCGCACGACACAGTCATTTACGGGAGCTGTTACAAGTTCAAAGTTACTTTGGGAAGACATCGAACGATTGAGCAACGCGACGGACCGGGTCTGGCCGGAATCGATCGTGTGCCCTCAAAGATTCGTTGCACCGCTCGCTCCGCCGGTTGCGGCAAGACTCGAAGGAACGACTGTCGATTTCGACGCTGCGGTCCTGGGGGCCTACGGCTTCCATGGTTCCGAGATTGTGCTCATCGAAGGGGCGGGTGGATGGCTTTCGCCTCTGACAGAGTCGCAATCGGTCGCAGATCTGGCAAAGGAGCTGAGAGTTCCGATCCTGGTCGTTTCACGCAGCGGTCTGGGAACGATCAACCATACTCTGTTGACCATCGAAGCGATTCGCGCACGAGGACTCGCCGTGGCTGGGGTGGTCCTCAATCAACCGACCCCGGCAGACGGCGATTTATCCAGTCAAACCAATGCAGAGGAGATATCGCGCCGAGGAGAGGTTCCCGTGCTTGGTATCGTAACCCACGGGGCAAAAAGCGAATTGCAACGGGACGGACAGACCGTCACAATTCCCTGGTACGAATTAGCGGGGAGGCTGATCAACGAACCACCTCGCACGCAACCCAGTTGACATGCTTATCGATCAGGGGAGTTTCATGGCCCGGGAAGTGAGATGCGAACGGTGCCAGGAAGCTTTCCTCATCGAAACGGACGACATCGTCGGAAACTGCCCCAAGTGCGGCGAGGAATTGGCAGGTGGCAACTCCGCGGCGGTTCCGCTGGGACTATTCAGTGTTGGTGAGCCACAAGAGTTCCCTCCGTCGGAAGCCGTCGAAACGGCCGGCGTAACCTCAGATGCGGTGTGGAGTCCTGCCGTTACGGAGATTCGTTCGTTAGACAGAGTAACTCCTCGTCCAGCGTCCAAAGCGACGGTCACCAGGAAAGAAACTGGAGCCAATCCGACAGAGTCTCAACAGTCGCGACTGGCGTTCTGGCTGGTCGTTGTCGCAAGTTACGCGAGCCTGCTCACGATCTATGTCATTTATCAGATTTTTTTTCGCAAACCCCATCAACTTGAAAGTCTCCCAGACCTTCTGAGCGTGCAGCAATCGGGTGGAACGGTCGCTGTGCCCTTACCCGAAAACGATCTGCCAGCGGGGCATGAATTGCGGCTGGGCCAGTCGCGCAGATATGGCGACATCGTGGTGACCCCTCTGCGAGTCAGTCGCGGTCCGATCAATTTTTCGCACTACACTGGTAACGAAGTACTGGTTCGCAGTCCTTCCGATCCCGTGCTGAAACTTTGGTTTCGATTCGAGAACGTCTCGCCCCACCAGTCGATCAGGCCTCTCGATCCGACGCTGATGTATTTCAGACTTGAGGCTGACTCCGTCCTGGCGTTCAACGTCATTTTTCCAGCCAGCGACCAGAAATTGAAAGAAGGACGTCGCTACTACCATTTCGACCGTCTCCCCGCAGAGAGTGAGTGGCGGATCGCCGGTCACGAAACGGGTCGACTGTTGGCTCCTAGGGAAGACTTTGAAACATTCGCTCCTTCCCAGGAAGGCATCGAGGATCTCTCGGGTGAAGTGGTCTGGCGGATCCATTTTCGAAAGGGGCATGGTCCCAAAACGGGAAATGGAGTGACAACCCTGATCGATGTCCGATTCCACAGCGACGAAATACAGGAAGAAGTCTGACAAACTTCCACCCTGATATCGAGCGATCTCCCCCGCTCAACCCTTCTTCGGAGCCATTGAGATGGTACGGTAGAAGACCGCGATCTTGTGAGAAGTCTCGGCATCTGGGTAAGAACGTTGCCTCACTTCCAGGTCGTGTTCCGGGGAAGTGCGTCGCCCATATGAACCTGTCGATTCGAGCGGGGCGTGAATGGCCTGCTGGGTCAGACTTGTGAAGCGGCGCGACTTCGCAGTCCCAATGCGAATCTGGTAATTTGTGCGTATGAGGAAATATCTGCAATCATTGGCCGACGGAGACGACACGTTA
>NZ_DASWWZ010000676.1:0-18040 GCF_036405755.1 Schlesneria sp. | reverse complement strand
CCCCGAGGGGGTTCGACAGAGCAAGGATGCTTCGCTGTTCCTGTTCCAGTATCGGGACGGCCTGCTGGGAACGCTCTTCATGTTGCCTGGCTTCGCTACCGGAACGGCGATCGCTCTCAAAGTAAAAGGTCAGCAGCAATTGCTGGCGACGCGATTTGAAGAACGAACCCAACCGCGACATCCCCACTTTGCCTACCTGCTGAAGGGGATCGAGCGAATGATTCACACCGGGAAGCCGAGCTATCCGGTGGAGCGAACGCTGTTGACCAGCGGCATTCTCGATCGTGCTCTCACGTCCCGGCTTCTCAAGCAGGAACGTCTCGTGACGCCCGAACTCGAAATCCGTTACGCACCGGTCGACTATCCGCATGCTCCTTTTCCGGAACTGACTTCCAGTCCTGCCGGGGGTTGAACGGTTTCGGCTCAGGGAGGGGTGACACCCGTTCTTTTCGATTTCTGCGGCATCGGTTATACAATCCTGCGGAGTCTCGCTGCACTCACGAGCGAGACGAACCGCAGTCGGTCGTCGATTGTCACGTTGCAGTGAGAAACCGTATCTCCACGGATTGGAAAAATGACTCGTACTCGAGTGGCTCATATTCTCAAGACTGGCCAACCTGAGACCACCGTTGATGTTCGAGGGTGGGTTCGAACGAAGCGTGAGTCTAAACAGGACTTCGCGTTTCTTGAGCTGAACGACGGCTCGTGCATGAAGAACCTTCAGGTGGTGGTCGACGCCAGGATTCCGGATTACTCGACCCTGATCAAACAGATTCAGACCGGGGCGAGCGTCGCAGTCATCGGGACAATCAAAGAGTCTCTCGGAAAAGGGCAGCGGGTTGAGGTTCACGCCCAATCCCTGAAGGTCCTGGGAACGGCCGACCCGGCGACGTACCCACTGCAGAAAAAGGGGCATAGCTTCGAGTTTCTGCGAGAAAAAGCTCACCTGCGGCCCCGCACCAACACGTTCGGCGCTATCGCTCGTGTTCGTAACGCCCTGTGTGCGGCGATTCACAACTTCTTCCAGGAACGCGAATTCCTCTACGTTCAGACGCCGATCATCACCACCAGCGACTGCGAAGGAGCAGGGCAGGTCTTTCAGGTGACGACCCTCGATCTGGCCAGGCTTCAGCAGAGCAAGGGCCCGCTGGATTACTCGCAAGACTTCTTTGGCAAGAAGGCGGGACTCACGGTCAGTGGCCAGCTTGAAGGAGAAATCTTTGCCACGGCCGTCGGTGACGTTTACACGTTTGGACCGACGTTTCGGGCAGAAAACTCGAATACCACGCGCCATCTGGCCGAGTTCTGGATGGTCGAGCCCGAAATGCCCTTCTATGAACTTGACGAAAACATGGATCTGGCCGAATCGTTCGTTCGGTCGATCATCAAAGACGTGATGAACAAGTGCAGCGAGGATCTGGAGTTCTTCAACGAGCGGATCGAGCCGACTTTGCTCGCATCACTGCAGAACATCGTCGAAAACGATTTCATTCGTCTGACCTACACCGAAGCGATCAAGATTCTGGAAGAGTCCGGGCAGAAGTTCGAATTCCCGATTGCCTGGGGCCATGACATGCAATCGGAACACGAACGCTACCTGACGGAAAAGCACTTTAAACAACCCGTGATCCTGACGGACTATCCCCGGGCGATCAAATCGTTCTACATGCGGTGTAACGAAGATGGGAAGACCGTCCGCGCGATGGACGTACTCGTCCCGCGAATCGGCGAGATCATCGGAGGGAGTCAGCGCGAAGAACGTCACGATGTTCTCATCGAGCGAATGAAGGAATCGGGACTCGTCCCCGAAGATTACTGGTGGTATCTGGAACTGCGCCAGTACGGCACCGTCCCCCATAGCGGTTTCGGGTTAGGCCTGGAGCGTACGGTCCAACTGGTGACAGGGATGACGAATATCCGCGATTGCATTCCCTTCCCCCGAACCCCCAAGAGTGCAGACTTCTGATCGGGTCTCTTCTCTTCCAAAGTGAGCGGACTCAGGGAGTGTTCATCGTGTGCGGCTGACCGAGTCTGCTTTTACTTCTGGTCTTGTGCGTAGACCACAGTGATGCTGCGTCAGGGGGAAATGGTCCGGCGACGTTCCAGATGAGATCGACGAGGAGTCCCTCCGTGTCGATCTCGAAGCTTCTCGCGACACTCCCGGCACCGGACCGCGATTGAATACATGGAGCCCTTGGCAACTTCATACCACCACTGTTGCTGCTTCGCTGTCCAGATTGAGAACAGACCGCAGTCGATGCATTGGAAGCGGGTGTCCTCGTAATATTCGATGAACCTTCGTCCAAAGGGTGAGTGTTCTGCCGAGGGATCCAGAAAGGTAACCGGGATTCGCTTCTTGAATTCTTCCTCAATCTGGTACCGGGGCTTTTCCGATTTCGTTTTGCCACGTGCTCACCTTTCTCTCGCAGCGTCAGGATCCTTCCAGACACGACTGACGGCGCGCGGAGGCCCCGGCACCTTTGTCCTCTGTTCGCGTTTGAAGCTCGGATTGGCGGGTTTGTTCGTCAAACCGGCCATTGTCTGATGGTTGCCAGGCAACGTCATGGGACACGGTCATGGCGGATCGGGTTCGCTGCTACGTTACCGGGGTAGCCGCGGGGCTCCGCTGCTCGCACGGGAAAATCGTTCGAACAGTTGAGCATAAAAGCCGTGCTGAGCAATCAGTTCGTCATGGGTTCCGCGTTCGATGATGCGGCCGTGGTCCAGCACCAGGACGAGGTCCGCGTTACGAATCGTGCTGAGTCGGTGAGCGACCACAAAGCTGGTTCTTCCTTTCAGAAGAACAGAGAGTGCCGTCTGCAATCGCCGCTCTGTCTTTACGTCGATGCTGCTGGTTGCTTCGTCGAGAATCAGCAGACGGGGATCGGCGAGCAGGGCTCTCGCAAAGCAGACCATCTGCCGCTGGCCCAGTGAAAGTTGATTGCCGCGCTCACCCACTTTCGTTTCAAAGCCTTTCGGCAGGCTTTCGATCAGGTCGAGGCAGTCAAGGCGGTGGCAGACGGTTCTCAGATCGTCGTCGGTTGCATCCGGCTGTGAGAAGCGAATGTTCTGGGCGACGGTCCCCTGAAACAGAAAGTTCTGCTGCAGGACGATGCCAAACTTGCGATGCAGTGATTCCCCCTGAACCGTCAGCAGGTCGCGATCGTCAATCAGAATTCGACCACTTTGCGGCAGGTAGAACTTGGAAAGCAGGTTGATGATCGACGACTTGCCGCTTCCTGTCGGCCCGACGAGTGCAATCGTCTGGCCCGGTTCCGCACAGAACGTGATATCGCGCAGGACAGGGCGAGCGGGATCGTAGCCGAACGTCACATTCTCAAAGACCACGCGCCCGGCGATCTCCGAAAGCGCGACCGCGTCCGGGGCATCCTTCCACTCCGGCTCGAGATCCAGCAGTACGAACAGGCGTTCGGCACCCGCCATGGCGGTCATTGCCTGGTTGTACTGATTTCCCAGAATGGTGAGTGGTGAAAAGAAGACGTTTGCCATAAAGAAGAACCCGACCAGCTCTCCTACGTTCGTACTGCTCTCCGGGTTGAGTACGCGCCATCCACCAATCACCAGCAGCAGCGAGATAAAGACCTGTGTGTTCAGTTCCAGCAGAGGAAGGAAGAGGCCGTGCGTATGCTGGACTGCGGTGTTGTAGCGAGAATGGTCCTTGACCAGTTCTCCGAACAGCCGGGCGTTCTCTTTCTGGCGGACGAATCCCTGGGTCACGCGGATCCCGATGACGGATTCCACCAGTGTCGCCGTGACTCGACTGAAGGACTCACGCGCCTGCCTCAAGACGATGCTCAGCTTGTTGTGAAAGTAACGGTTGATTCCCCACAGCACGGGAGCCAGCCCCAGCACGATCAGAAACAGCCCGGCATCAAACCACAGCATGCAGATGGCCGCGACCAGCATCTGCCCCAGGGCCACCAGGCTGACGAACATCACTTCCTGGACACCGATGCGAACATCTTCAATATCGGAAACCATTCGTCCAATAATGCGGCCGACCTTGGTCTTATGGAAATAGCTCATCGGCATCCGCTGCAGATGAGCGAAAATCGCATTCCGCAAATCGAAGACGACGGCCTCACCCAGTTCCAGGGCCAGTCGCTGCCGAAAGTGCATCGTGATTTGAGTGAAGATCGCCAGCACTCCGAAAGCGATCGCTCCCCACATGACGCCGTTCGGATCGCCCTGTTCGATCGGGCCATTGATCACCGCGGCCAGGACATAGGTCAGCCCGGGTAGCTGAAACGACCGCAGCAGAGCCGAAACCAGCAACCAGTTTCGCTGAGTGGCGTAGGGTCGCATGAAACCCATCAGCCGCGAGATCAAACGAAGATCCAGCGGCCGCGTCTCGAGATAGTCATCGTCATCCCGACGTCCGATCCGGGTCAGTTCCGTGGGGACCGTCGTCGACGAACGAGTTTCCCCACCGGGAATGCCTGGAGACTGCGGAGGAGCGGTCGGCGCAGATGAGTTCGATGCGGAAAGGCTCATAGGGCAGCAGACTCAATATGGATCGTGGTGAATGCCCTGAGCCGCAGTCGGAACGCACTCTCACAGAATGCTCTGTTCGGACCGCACGCAAGGACCGATGGCCCTTCAGTCGTTCAAGGATTCTCGCTGTCCCAGTTGTAGATCGAACCTTTTATGACTTGCAAGCAGCGCGGTTATTACCGGTTCACCCTTCCACCGATCTGAACAGCCCCCTCACTGGAGGAGAGCGTTTCTGTTCGGGATCACAAGCTGTCTGGAAATTTTTCGATTGCGATACTGGATTCCCTGAGTCCCCGACGGCGAAAATGATGCTGGCAATCAGCAACAGGGATCGGGGAATCGTTCTCGGTGAGGAATGATGACTGAAGTCCGTCAACCTGCGTGGCACGGTCGTCGATCACGTGGTCGGATCGGGACCGCAGGGTCAACTCCAGCCGCGCTCTGTAATTCGGGTATCTGCAAGGTGGTCGTGATGGCTGACAAATATCTTGAGACGTCGATCATCGTTTTCGAAGCACAGCCCTACTGGGGGCCGGAACTACAACGTCAGTTTCAGAACACCGGTGTCACCGTGCGAGAATGTCGATCGGTTCGCGATCTGATTCCATTCATCTCCGATGTCGAACGGGCACTGGTGATCCTGGAACTCTCGGCCGGGCTCGCGGATTGCCTCACCTGGCTGGCCGAGGACTTCGCCAACTATCCCCGGGAGACCCAACTGATCGCCCTGGGCTCCGCCGAGACGGGTGGGCTCGAATGGCTGCTGCGAGAAGCGGGAGTCACCGTTTATCTGCCCGAACTGGTGGGGGGAGAGTCCCTGGCCAGAATCTGTCGCCGACAATTGGAGATCCGCGTCCCGCCTCCGTCGCTCACACCATCCCGTCGTTCTTAAGTCGATACACTCCTTCGAATCTGCCCCCTACTTCGAGGTGGGGGCAGGTCGATCGAGGTTCTCGAAAATCGCTCGCGCCTGCATCTGACTTCGTTCCTGTCGGGATTTCAGCTCGGAACGATAGGACCGCAGCGGTCGCAGCATCAGGCGTTCGATGACCTGCTTGCGAACTTGCCAGTCCGTTTCCGAAACACCCGCCTCGGCCGCGATTGTCGACATGGCGTCGACACCTTTCTCGACCGCGATCAAACTCTGGTCCACGTCTTCCAGCACCTTTTTCGTCGATGTCTGGTTGATGAATTGTCGGCTTTCCCATCTCGTTCGCAGGGTTTGGATCAGACCATTCAGCACGTCATAGCGCACGGAGGCATCGGGAATCGCCTCGGGGTGCTTAACCGTCGTTTCCAGGGCGACAGCGACGTTCCGGACAGAGGCATCCAGCGTCGGAGCGAAGTAAATCACGTGGAGACGATAGGCCAGTTCCCGCGCTGCATCTTCATCGCAACGTGCTAACAGGTCGGCGATTTCCTGGCGGGCGAAATAGCTCAGCAGCGGATCATTCGGTTCCAGAAAGGCTTCCACAGCGGCGATTTCCTGCCGTGTGGGTTGCTTCTTCAGGTTGACTGCATTTCCCAGCGCGATGAAGTAGTCGCGACGACGAACATCTTCGGGATGCAGTGTTGGTTTCTCATCAATGGCCTTCACCTGCTGCACCACCGTGCGGGGGCGGTCCTGCAGTTGCCGTCGCAGGACATTACGGTATTCCCACCAGTGCGAGTCAGGATTTTCGTGAACCAGTTTCTGCTGGGTCGAAACTTCGCCCAATCGGCGCAGCAGTTCCAGTGAGACCTGGGTGTCCCCCAGCCATTCGACCAGTCGCGACCGTCGGCTGAGCACGATCTCGCTATCCCGTTCTTGTGGTTCGCTGGACGGTTGTGTCCAGAAAGGGGCCTTCGTCAATCGTGTTCGGGTCAGGACGGTCTGAACTTCCTGATGCTTGTTACCCCACCGCATCACTTCGAACGGCGTCTGAGATCCCAACAGGCCGTTCAGGGCGGAATTGGCGGATTGGTTGGATTCCGCACAAATTTCTCCCAGCGCATCGTGATCGTACGCGGGCTGATTGAGCAGTGCGGACCAGTCGAGTGCACTGCGTCCGAGAATGCGCAGTACGTGCGGAGTTTCCAGCCGCGAGGCAAGTTCGCCCGGAATGAAGACCTCTTCCGAGTTGGCACCGAACAGCAGGAATTCGCCCGCAGCGGTCTCAATGGCGATCGTCTGGGAAAACGCCTGACGCATCGACTTCAGCACAATCCGCAGTGGTTCCGGGCCATAATCGAGACATTCAAATCGCTGACAGAAGAGTCCTCCTTCGGACAAACGGTGGGAGGCACGTTGATAGAACTCAGACGTGAATTCCGCCGCAGACGCTGCCAGCGACGAGGACGACGGGGTACTGAGAATGACGTCAAACGGTTCCGAAGAATCCGCCATCAGTGCCAGTTCCGGACTGACGTTCTGCACCACCACACGGTCATCCGACAGCGGATTCATTCCTGTCTGATTCGCCAGAGGGCCGCGAACCAGTTCAATCAAACTGGAATTCCCCTCGACGCAGACCGCTTCGCGAATTGGGAAATTCAGACACGTCGCAAGGGGAACTCCGGACGAAAGTCCAAGAAACATCACTCGGCCCGGTCGCTCCGACAGGACCATCGAATAAACAGCCTGCAGGACTTCCGGGGCAAACTGGGGAACGACGTCGGCGTTCTGGGTGACAATCGATCGCGGGATTCCCGCTTCGCGCAGATACAGCTCAGCGACCCGTCCGCGCCAGAGTGTCAGCGAGCCCGACGGGCCTTCCTGACGATGAATCAACCGCAAGTCATCCAGACCCGTCAGGTGTTGCCGGTCCCAGCCCGAACGATAAGCCACAAACGCGGGGGTCGAGAACAGGATTTTTGCTGTACGTGAGGCATCGTCATGGCTTTGCCAGGCAGGAAGCGACAGGGAGATCGCAGTCAGGCTGATCGCGACTGCGGCGGGTCTCCACGAAACGCTTTCTCTCCAGGACTTCATTTGAGAAGCGATGGCGGTGCAGAGCAGCGCGACGATCCCAAGGCCCATGAGAGCAAAGACACTCACGGTTCCCCCCAGCAGGTAACCGGCGATGGCGTGCCCGCACAGGAAGGGAGCCGCCCAGCCAATGTTCGCACAGGTGCGGGGTTGATGGCTCGGAGCGGCCATCACACCCAGAAGAGTGCCAAAAGGGACCGCCAGCAGCATCAGCAGTGCGACTCGACCGGCGACCAGCCACGTGACGTTCGTCAGACGGGCGTTCATCCAGAGGGAGAGATCAACGATGTGCGGCTGAACCGCCAGCAGCAGACTGGCCGTCGCCGCCGCAAAAAGTCCACACCAGGCCACACGTTCCGAAGTCCGAAAACGACGCGGCAGCAGCGCAAGTCCACCGGCAACGCCGGCGATGGTCCCCGCCACCTGAGTCATGATGACGTAGCTGCCATGGGGCATCAGTTGGTTTGCCAGTCGCTGATGGCATGACAACAGGATTCCCACGACGAACAAGGTTCCCGCTCGCAGCAGGAATGAAGCATCGTGCGGGGTGGCGGTGATCGCGGAGGATTCCGCCGTCGATTGTTCCGAAAGGGTGGGCATCATCAGCACGCAGATTCCGATGACCGCTGCCATCACGGTCGCGGCAATCGCAGGGGCGAAGACACCCAGCCAGTGAGCCAGCATGACTCCGTTCAGCAGCAACCCGCAGGTCACCCCCAGCAAGACCAGGGGGAGCGACTGCCGGGAAGAGGAGTTTTCGCTGGCGGTGTATACAAGAACGGAAGACCAGAGGATGCCGGGAATCACCCACGCACCCAAGGCAAGAGCCAGCGAGACGAAGGATTTGGTCAGCGAGAATTCGAGCCAGGCGAGCGGGACATGACCCATCAGCATGCTCATGCTGTCCATCCACAGCGGATGCAGCATCGTCCACGCACACAGACACCAGATCAGGGACGAAAGAGTGACCGTTTGAGGGACGTCGTCCGGGGCCGGACGCCATGAGGCGGCGTACCATAACATGCCGGACATCACGAGGCCGACGGCCAGTTGAACCACCGGATCGAAACCGAAGGTCAGGCTGAACTGCTGCCACATCGAGACAGCTGTGACCCCCAGGAACACCCCTAATGCGAAACGAACGGCGGAAAATGCCGCACGTCGTGTATCTACCAGCGCCAACAAAGTCTTGCCTGCAAACATGACGTCCCTGCCATTTGTAAGGCGATCTCTCTCGCGCGGATCCCATCCAGCGAGTTTTCCATCGGCGGTTTTTACCGGAATTCAGCGATTGACAGCAAGACCGACCTTGACCTCTCCCGTCACTGACCCCGCTGCAGGCGTTCTGTAGGGGGGTGGCCACCTCTGATTCCATGGAAGCGGCGGGAAATTGTTTCTTTGAGCAAGTTGAGCAACTTCAATCCAAACCCCTATTTTACAGGGACGAAACGAAGTTGCTCATGTTGCGCAAATTGAGCAGGTTGAGCAACTTCAGCGTCACCAGTACGACCTCGCTGTTTGTGTTCAGTTTGACACGTGCTGATGCGGAATCGGAGAGGTGACCCCCGAAATTTTCTTTCGTGTTTTCCAGGCCCGGTGAGACGGGAGGGTACCTTGAGGTCCGCCGAGCGGGCCAACTGGGGTACGGCGTTCAGCAGTCGGCTGGAATCTCTGCCGAATTTTTCATCATTTTGATTTTACAATAACGTGAAAATGCGTCAAGAGTATTTGACGTTGTTTGGCGGAAAGGCCGCGGTGATCTCACCCGCGACTGTTTCCGCAGAAAGCGGATCAGCAGCAACACGATCGAGATTTGGATGCCGGGGTCTGAAGCAGTGACCCTCTGCAGCGTTCAGCGCGCCAGATAGCGACTCAGGTTTGAAGTGACGAGGGCCGTCTCCGTCTGGGTCAGCAGCCCGCGCAGCCATTTCGACATCTGCGGTGAGATTCGCCAGCGTCCGAGCGCATCGAACAGGGGAGTCATCCGTTGGGGATCAATTCCCATCTGCAATTTGCAATCGATTGCCATTTCGGGATCGAGATCGAGGAACTGATTGACGAGCAGGAAGTCCCCCTGACTGGGCAGTTCCAGATAGAGCAGTCGCAGTTCGCGGGCAAAGTACGCATCCAGCGGCAGAGTCAGATCCAGCGGGCCACCCGCCAACGCTTCAATCACATATTCGCGTCGAGATTCCACCAGCCGCGCTGTCGTTTCACAGGCGGCATAGATCACGCTTTCGTCCACCAGATCCGATTGATGGATCTCGCGGCTCACATGTTTGTGCCAGGTTGAGGCGAGCAGTTCGAGCTGAACGGCGGGAGCCACTTCCTGAAGAAACGAGACTTCCCGCAAGTAGCCCCGGGAGTTGTCTGACGTCCCCACGGCCTCGTGCTGAGTCAGAATTTCGTCGAAGGTTTGACGAAACGCGACTCGAAAAGCGACGTAACTGAGCGTCGATTGAGGCAGCGGCGATTGGCAGATTTTGAGCATGAAATGAAGATGCCCCGTCCCCTGACTGAACACAAGAAAATCTGTCAGAAAATGGTGGTGAGGGGGTTCATTTTTTTATGTGGGCCGGATAACCGGTCACAATTGGAAAACTCATCCGCTGCTGGCCGGTCAGCTCCCCGACGGACCGTGATTAATAGGTGATTTGCGTTGAAAATAGGGATTGCAGTTCTCTCCCACCGATCAGGTTGTGTGGATCGGTGGCAGGGCCCATGGGGAACAGATCGATGAACTGAATCCGTTCGGATGGCCACATCTGTGTGGTGATCACTGACGCTGAATTAGACATTTACTTCCCCTCGGAACTATGATCGGACAAGACAGCGAGACTCTCATTTCAGTGGGACTACACAATGATCTTTCCTGCCAGTCGCCGTTGGTCCGGTTGCGTCCTGATCTTGCTTACATCACTTGCCATGGCCGCGTCGGTCTCCGCCAGGGAACGTGAGGGGTTGATCGATCTGGAAGGCTGGAAGACGCTCGCCCCCCGTGATGAAATCAAGCCCGACTTTTCACTTGTTAAAAGTGGCGGCCCGGATGGGTCAGGGGTGCTGGTCATCAAGGCGGACAAACGCGAAGGCCTGATGGGCTGGTGGGAGAAAACGGTCCCCGTCGAAGGGGCGACGTACTACAAGTTTCAGGCGTTCCGCAAATGCAAGAACGTCGCGAATCCCCGGCGAGCCGCCAGCGTGCGGCTCAACTGGCTCGACGAAAAAGGAAAGATTGCCTTACGGGACTTACCGGTCGTTGGACCTTACCACCCCCCCGGTCAGCCTGATCTTTCAACGGGAGAATTCCCTCCCGATCGGGAAACGGACGCAAACGGATGGACCGAAGTCTCTGGAGTCTTCCGTGCTCCCGCCGCTGCTCGAAACATGTCGATCGAGCTGCACCTTGAATGGGCCCCGGAAGGAGAGGTCGAATGGAGTTCTGTTTCACTCGAGAAGACCGAACCTCCCCCCGGCCGCAAAGTTCGTCTCGCCACCATTCACTATATTCCGACCGGCAAAGTTTCTCCTGCTGACAACTGTCGGCAGTTCGCTCCTCTGGTTGCCGATGCCGCGAGTAAGAAGGCCGACTTGATCGTCCTTCCCGAGACCTTGACTCATACGGGTACCGGACTGACCTACGCCGAGGCTGCCGAACCGATTCCGGGTCCCTCGACTGATTACTTCTCGACACTCGCGAAAGAGCACAAAGTGCACCTTGTCGTGGGATTGCTCGAACGTGTTGAGCACGTCGTCTACAACGTGGCTGTCCTGATTGGTCCGGACGGCGAGATCATCGGGAAGTACCGCAAGGTCTGTCTGCCCCGTACCGAAGTGGAAATGGGGATTACCCCCGGTTCCGAGTACCCTGTCTTCCAGACACGATTCGGGAAGGTCGGGATGATGATCTGCTACGACGGATTCTTCCCGGAAGTCGCCCGTGAACTGTCTAACAATGGGGCGGAAGTCATCGCGTTCCCCGTAGCTGGCTGTAACCCGAAACTGGTCGCGGCCCGCGCCTGCGAAAATCACGTCTACATCGTCAGTAGCTGCTATTGCGATGTGAAGCGCAACTGGATCATCACAGGCATCTTCGGACACGAGGGCGAGATCGTCGCTCAGGCCACCGAATGGGGAACCGTCGCAATCGCCGAGGTGGATCTGGACCAGCCAACCATCTGGGGGAATATCGGTGATTTCAAAGCCCAGCTCCTGCGTCATCGGCCCGCTACTCGAGACGAAGCCGAGCCCCCGACCCGGTCGCCCAATCCGGGTCAGCGGATCAATCTGAAGCTCGACACACCTCCCGTCAAAGACGCTGCTCCGGCGGCCGAACCGAAGTCGACCGTGGTCGCGGCGGCAACCGTTCCTGCCGAAACGCTGCCGAGTCTCAGAATCCCCCCTCACGAACCGTTTGAAGCTCAACAGACATTCCGCGCGGTCGACGGATTTCGACTCGACCTGCTTGCCGCTGAGCCTCTCACGACGGATCCCATCGCGATGGAATACGATGAGAACGGACGGGCCTATGTCATTGAGATGAGCGACTACCCTTACACGGACAAGACGAAAGACAAACCCTTCACGGAAAAAACCGCAGACCTGCCGATTGGCCGGGTCCGCCTGCTGGAAGACCATGATGGAGATGGCAAGTTCGACAAGAGCACCATCTTCGCAGCGGACTTGTCCTGGCCAACAGGGCTCGCCATCTGGCAGGGAGGAATCTATGTCAGTGCGACACCCGACCTGTGGTACTTCAAGGATACTGATGGTGACGGCAAGGCAGATATCCGACGCAAGGTCTTCACAGGGTTCCACAAGTTCAACGTTCAGGCGGTGATTAACAACCTGCGAATGGGACTTGACCACAGAATCTACGGGGCTGGCGGAACGAACGGGGGTTCTATCATCCGGGTTGCCGATGGCGAGGCGAAGCCGCGCAAGATGGCGACCAACGATTTCTGGTTCGATCCTCATCACGAACAGTTTGAACTGATTTCCGGGGGGGCTCGATTCGGGCAGACGTTCGATGACTGGGGAAACCGCTTCATCTGCAACATCCGTAATCCGGTACGGCATGCCGTCATCGATGATCGCTACGTGTCGCGGAATCCGCTGCATCCGGTGGTCTCGCCGATGCACGATGCGGCCGAAGCAGGGGATACGCTTGCGGTCTATCGGACAAGTCCGCCGGAACCGTGGCGCGTGATCAATGCTCAGCGACTCGCTTCCGACCCGACCGTCATCTCACCGCGCAGTGAATCTGTTGCAGCCGGTTACGTGACCTCCACATGCGGCATCACTGTCTACCGCGGGGCCGCGTATCCCCCCGAATACTACGGCACGGTCTTCCTCGGCGAAGTCGCCGCCAACCTGATCCACCGTCAGCGACTGACTCCCGACAGTCTGACGTTCCGGGCACAGCGCATTGATGAGCAGGAAGAGTTTCTGACATCGACCGACAACTGGTTCCGTCCGGTCAATTTCGTCAACGCCCCCGATGGCACGCTGCACGTGCTGGATATGTATCGCGAAACGATCGAGCACCCGTGGTCGATTCCCGACGACATCAAAGCCCGACTCGATCTGGAAAGTGGTCGCGATCGGGGCCGGATCTATCGGCTGACCCCACCTAATTTCAAACCGACCCCGCCTCCGCGACTTGGTCAGGCCACGACAGCCGAACTGGTCGCGTCACTGGAAAATCCGAACTCGTGGTGGCGTGAAACGGCACATCGGCTGTTGTATGAACGGCAGGATCCTGCCGCTGTTCCTCTGTTGCAGGCCCTTTTGAGGAAGCGATCACCGGACAGCGTTACGGCGGTACCGCCGGTGACCGCCCTGGGACGCCTGCACGCACTTTGGTCACTGGAAGGACTGAAAGCGCTGCGGGAAGAAGACCTGCTGCTAGCCCTGAACGACGCGGTTCCAGGTGTACGTGAGAACGCGATCAAACTGGCTGAGTCTCGTATTGCATCGTCTGAGACCCTCGCCAGGAAGGTCATGGAGATGACCACGGACGCGGATTTGCGCGTCCGTTGCCGCGCCGCCTTCATCGCAGGAAATGGACACGCGTCCGAGGGGGTGACCCTGCTGGCGAATGTTGCGATGCGTGATCCGCACGATCCCTGGGTTCGAACAGTTGTCTTGAGTGCCGTGCCGGAAATTTCTGATGATCTGCTGATTGCTGTTACAGAAAACTCATTCCAGGCCATCGCACATCAGTCCGGTGCGACTGCCGCAACCGAGTCTGCGAACGCGGAGAGTGCGGGAACGGATGCCGCGGCGCAAAGCCTGCCACTGGCCACCATTCGTTCGCTGGCCATGCTGGTCGGAAAGCGAAACCACGAAGATGATCTGCGGCGAGTCCTCGTCGCGTTGACTCCTAAAACCAATCCCGGTCCCGGAGGGGCCTCGCGTCGACTGGTCCGGCGAGAAGTGGTGCTGGGACTGAGCGAAGGTCTCAGTGCTCATAACCTTGTCCTTACCGAAGTTGCTGCGCGACTCGAACCAGGTGCGTCAGCATGGATTGCCGAACTGGTCACGGAGGCGCGTGAACTGGCTCTGAATGAGTCTGCTTCGACGGACGCTCGCGTGCAGGCAATCACTCTGATGGGGCAGGGAGCCAAGGCAGATGCGGAACCGGTGCTGCTTGGTCTATTGGACCTCAAGGAGCCGCAGGAAGTGCAGCTTGCCGCGGTGCGTGCCCTGGTCCTTCACAGTCAGCCGGATCTGCCACAGAAGTTGCTCGCCCAGTACCGGGGAATGACTCCTGCACTCCGTAATGAAGTTGTCCACCAGTTGCTGTCCCGGGGTCCCTGGGTCGTGTCGATTCTCGACGCGATTGACGACAAGACCCTGTCGATCGGTGATATCCCGTTTGGACGACGAGCCACACTTTTGCGGCACGCAGACGAGGCAGTCCGGAAGCGGTCGCAGGCGATTTTCAGCCGCGAATCACTGAGCAGTCGGCAGGCTGTCGTCGAGCAGTATCAGTCGGCCCTGGGTCTGGCCGGGGACCGCGAGCGAGGCCAGAAAGTCTCGCAGAAGATTTGTCAGACATGTCATCGGCTGGGAGGACAAGGTCGCGATGTCGGTCCCGCCCTGGAAACGATCCGGCATCGCTCACCCGGCGAAGTGCTGCTGCATGTGCTCGATCCCAATCGCGAAGTCTCGCCCAACTTTCTGGAGTATGTCGTGATCCTGAAGAATGGGACGACGACATCGGGCGTGATTGCGTCAGAGACACCGACAAGCATTACCTTGCGACGGGCCGAGGGGGCTTCGGAGACGATTCTGCGAAGTGATATCGAAGAACTCTCCAGCACGGGCAAATCAATTATGCCCGAAGGTCTGGAAAAGCAGATCTCGCCGCAAGAGATGGCTGACCTGCTGTTCTATCTGCTGAGGAGCAAGTAATGCCCCGCATCTGGGACCTGCATTGTCACCTGGTGGGGACGGAAGGCCGAACGCCCGAAGAACGGATGACGACGCTGCTGTCATACGCTTCTCGGATGGGCATTGAAAGGGTGTGCGTCTATATGGGAATGCAGTTTCTGCATCACCCCGGACCAGACGATCTGCGACAGCAGAACGACGAAGTGATTGCCGCTTTATCTCATTACCACGATCGGGCCTTTGGGTTTTGTTACGTCAGCGGCGAACATGTCGAAGCCAGTCTCCGCGAGATTGACCGTTGCATCGAAAATGGTCCGATGGTGGGGATTAAGCTCTGGGTCGCCAAACGTGCGGAAGACGAAGCACTCAATGCGATCGTCGAACGGACGATCAAGCACAAGGCATTGGTCTTTCAGCACACCTGGGTCAAAACCGACGGAAGCCAGTTAGCGGGTGAATCGACACCCGAAGGGCTGGCCGCTCTGGCCCGGCGATTCCCCGAGGGGAACTTTGTCTGTGGTCACACCGGGGGGACATGGGAGCTGGGGATTCGCGCCGTCCGCGACCTGCCGAATGTGTCCGTCGAGACGGCGGGCTTCGATCCGACAGCGGGGATGGTCGAAATGGCCGTCCGCGAACTCGGGGCCGAACGAGTGCTCTTCGGCAGCGATGCAGGGGGGCGAAGTTATGCTTCCCAGCTTTCCAAAGTGCTTGGCGCTGAGATTTCGGATGTTGACCGGGCTCTGATTCTGTCGGGAAACTTGCGACGCCTGCTGGCTCCGATCGTGCGAGCCAAAGGGATGCGATTCGATTGAGAGGATTCTTCGTCTGATGATCGACACGAACGTCTCCATTGGTCCCTGGCCCTTCCGCAAACTCGAAGGAACTGACCTCGCCCGATTGACTGCCCGGCTGCAACGGAACGGCATCACACAGGCCTGGACGGGCAGTCTGGAGGGCCTTTTCGACCGGGATGTGGCGGGAGTGAACGAGCGGCTGGCGACAGCCTGCCGGCAGACGGCGCCGGGGCTGCTGGTCCCTTTCGGCACGGTCAATCCAGCGCTCCCCGCCTGGCAAGAAGACTTACGTCGCTGTGCCGAGATCCATCAGTTTAAGGGGATCCGTCTGCACCCCGGCTTCCACGGATACGACCTGGAGCTGCCCGCCTTTGAGCAGCTTTTGAAGGAGTCGGCCGAGCGAAGCCTGATCGTGCAGCTTGTTGCGACGATGGAAGACGAACGAACACAGCATCCCGTGTTTCAGGTACCGTCGGTCAATCTCACTCCGCTGGCGGCCCTCGTCAAACAATACCCCTCGCTCCGTCTCGTGGTTCTGAACGCGTTTCGCAAACTGTCGCTGGAGGAGGCCGGAAAACTTGCCGCCGCAGGGCAGGTCTGGTTTGACCTCGCCATGTTAGAAGGGGTCGACCGGGTGGGGGCCCTCGCCAGTAAAGTCAGCCCGCAGAGAATTCTACTTGGTTCCCACGTCCCTCTCTTCTACGTCGAATCGGCCGTCCTCAAGCTGCAGGAAACCACCCTGCCGACCCAGATCATCGAACTGATCCGGCAAACAAACGCCCAGGACCTGACCCGCTTTCCCACCGCGAACTGAAATGGATCGCATGCCATTGCTTGACCGTCTCCGGTCAAGCAATGCCTCCCAAAAGCCAAAGAGGTTCGTTCCCCGCAATACGTCGACAATGTTCAGGGTGTCGGGGCGGCCACGCAACAGGAGACTCAATCGCGGCCTGGTTCCGATTGCGAGATTGTGAAACTTTCGACAGTGGGGAGTTCCGGGGAAGATGACGTGTGTCGTGTATGGAAACCGCTCTCGAATTCAACCAGAAGAATTGATTGATCTATGAAGGGTCTACCGGATGAAATGGAATAAGTTTCGTGTACTCTCGTGATCCGATGCTGGTGCAGCCTACGGCAGCCGCGACGGATTCCGTTGGATCAGTTCACTACATATGATCGATCTCAATGGATGGAGATTTGAGGGGCTTCCGCAGTCGCCACACATGGAGTGTTTGATTCTGGTGACAACAGTGGCGATGAGTCCATGAAGTCGTTCGGCGAAGGATCTGCCCCAGTTGTTTTCCCTCCCGGAAGTCCGATTTTCCAGAGGGAGTTCGGCTTTTACCGCAGGTCAATCGTCAGATCGTTCAAGTCTTCAGGGATGACCTCGTGGCGTTCGAGAATGGCCCGTTCTTCTGCGTTCAAAACGGGTGAGATGCCGACGTACTCTTTCGTCCAGCTTTGGTAATGGGGCATGGTTTCCAGGAAGCGTTGAACGTGTTGTTTGAAGTTGTTCGTGTCGGCAATCAGCTTCCTCGAGGATCGTTTGCAAGAGCCGAAGCGGATCGATTGGTTCACTTCGTTAATGGCGACCAGGTCAATTTCGGTGTTGGCTTTATCCCAGTAGCCCTGAACGCGGTGAGTAATGGGGAAGCTGGAGACTCCTTTGCGGCTGCGTTCCTCGTAGAGCTGGCCAGCCAGTTTCTCCAAAGATCCTCCTTCGACTTCTGCGAGCCGTTGCTCCGCTTCGTCGATCAATTCGTCCAAGGGCCTGAACGCGATTGCGGAGACGGGGTTTGCGAGCGCTGCCAGCCACGATCGCAGGAAGTTGTCGGTGACGTAGTAACGGCTTCGTTTCGCTTCCGGTTTGGCAAAGATCGGGAGTTTGCGTTCGATGAGACCAAACCGCTCGATCAGAACCTTCAGGTAACCTCCGACCTGGGCATCGGGTACGCCACTCGATTCTCGAACCGCTTGCACCAGGTCTTTGTGCATCTTTCCCGGGTTTCGCGCGACGAACTTGAGGACGACATCGTAGCGGCCTCGAAGTTCTCGCAGAAACCAGTTATCGGCTTCTGAGCGAAGTGGTGAGGAACTCTCAAAAAAGATTCGTCGTAGAAGTGTCTTGCGATCTGCAGCAAGAATGTCTTGTTCAAAGCAGTCACGGTAGAACTTGGGAACTCCTTCGAACAGGTTCCAGAGAAACAAAAGTCGTTCGGGTGTTGGCTCGGCATGTTCGTCCAGGATGGACAAGATCGACCCAATGTCGAGATGCGTGAGCGTAATGGTGTCTGTGACGCGATTGTAGAGTGGAGCAGTGCGGTCCTCGAGCAGGGCCATCATCTCGGTGTGAATCGATCCGAGA
>NZ_DASWWZ010000675.1:0-3468 GCF_036405755.1 Schlesneria sp. | reverse complement strand
CACGGCGCGAAATATGCTTGAGGCGTGTGAGGGTCGGAAAACTGGTCTGGGCAATGCGCTACCTGAAAGAGCCTCGGGTGACGTATTTTCAGCCAACGAATCGGATTCATATCGGATTCATGAAGTTGCTCATTGTGAAGGTATTCACGCGATAAGTGGAATTTCTCGCCCAGTGGCGTCGGATGGGCGGCCCGCGAAACGTTCTCGCGTTCTAAAATCAATGAGCCAGACGCCGAAATGGGAAATCAAAAAATAGATACTGATTCGGCGAAACGAAATTATTAAGGTGTCCTTATTGCGACCAAGCTGTTGGCAAATCCACCAGTTCTTCAGAAACATCGCATTGAGACTCGTTATGATCGGTCAGAATGCGACGTGGAACCTAATTCACCCAAGGACACCGTGAGCGTTTCGGACACTAATCTCAAATTCGACGCTTTGCAGCGTAGCGAAGAACGGTATCGGGCGCTCGTTGATGCGACAGCACAGGTCGTGTGGTCCTGGACTCCCCATGGCGAAGACACCGGCTTCGCGCAGTCCCGGAAGTGGTGGGCAGAGGTGACTGGCCAGTCGGTGGAGGACCAGCAGGCCAGTCGCGAGTCCTGGCTGAGGGTGGTCCACCCCGCAGATCGAGACGGGGCCGCCCAGGCGTGGGCAAACGCGATCGAAACCAACAGCTTATATGACTCGACATTCCGAATTCAGGATCAATCCGGCCAGTGGCGTTTCATCCGTGCGCGTGGCGTGCCAATTCGCGATTCGGCGGGAGCAGTTTGGGAATGGGTCGGCACGTTGGAAGACGTGACCATTCAGCGGAACGCAATCGCCGAACGGGAGCGTCTGCTCGCCGTTGCGGAATCAGAACGGCGGAGGCTCGAAGAAGTCTTTCAGCATGCTCCCTCCCTGATGGCCGTTTTGCGGGGCCCCGATCACACCTTCGAACGTGTGAACGATCAGTGCATGGGGATCATCGGTGGCCGAGATATCCTGGGTAAGTCTGTCCGCGAGGCGTTCCCGGAAGTGCATGGCCAAGGGTATTTCGAGATTTTGGACGAAGTTTTCCGGACCGGTCAGCCTTACGCGCGTCCGAATTCGCGACTGAGTCTGCAACGTGACGGCGAGATTCAAAACAGAGAGCTTCACTTCGTCTTTCAGCCCACGTTTGACGCCGGTGGGAATGTCACAGGGGTGATCGTCCAGGGGATTGATCTGACCGAACAGCGGCGCGCCGAAGCGAATCTTGCGAAGCTGACCACAGAGTCGGAATGGCAGAGAAAGGTGTACGAAACCGTCTTGTCCCACACGGCGGACTTCGTATACCTGTTTGATCTCCGAGGGCGATTCACCTACGTAAACCGACCCTTGCTCGAACTGTGGGGGATAACGCTCTCCGAAGCTGTCGGATGTAATTTCCACGACCTCAATTATCCGCGAGACCTTGCCGAGAAGCTGCAGTCCCAGATCGAGGTTGTCATCGGGACGGGAGAGTCCCTGAAGGACGAAACCCTCTATACAAGCCCTTCGGGCGTGACGGGGTGTTACGAATACATCTTTGTTCCGGTCTTGGATGAGGATGGTTCTGTCAAGGCGGTCGCGGGTTCGACGCGCGACGTCTCGGAACGGAAACGGGCAGAAGAACGACTGCGGGCGAGCGAACAACGCTATCGCGCCCTGGTCAATGCCACGTCGGATGTCTTGTATTCGATGACGGGCGACTGGTCGGAAATGCAGCCGATCGACGGACGGGGGTTCCTGGCCAGCTCGGACAGGCCAGTCAAGCAATGGATGGTACAAATCGTTCCCGACTTTGAGCACGAGCGGCTTCAAGCGAATATCAAACAGGCCATCCTGAATAAGACGACGTTCGAACTGGAACACCAGGTGATTCTGGTAGACGGGACACTGGGCTGGACATTCTCTCGCGCCGTTCCCATCCTCAGTTCCGACGGAGCGATTATGGAATGGTTCGGCACGGCCAGCGACATAACCCGTCGCAAACGAGCCGAATTCGCTCTGAACGACATTCGCTCGCGGATGGAAGCCGCATTAAAGGCCGGGGCGATTGGTACGTGGAGCTGGGATATCGCGGCGGACCGCGTTTTCGGAGATATCAGTCTGGCACGCATGTTTTCCGTGGGGCCGGAAGTCATCAACGGCGAGCCACTCGCGGATCTCGTCAACTCCATTCATCCACAGGATCGAGAGCGAGTCAGCCAGGCGATCGTGGAAGCGGTGCGGGAAGGAAACCAGTACGAAGCCGAGTACCGCTTGCGTCGTCCGGATGGTTCGTGGCGATGGGTGACAGCGCGCGGACAGGTTGAAAGGAACGAAGCAGGTGAGGCCGTGCGGCTTCCCGGCGTGGTGATCGACGTGACTGACTGGAAGCGAGCCGAAGAACGTCTGGCACGGGTGACCGAAGAGTCTGAGCGTCGCAAGCGTCTGTACGAGGGGATTCTCAGCAGCACTCCCGACCTCGCTTACGTGTTCGATCTACAGCACCGCTTCACGTACGCCAATGAATCACTCCTGAAATTGTGGGGCAAGACCTGGGACGAGGCGATCGGAAAAACGTGTCTGCAAGTCGGGTTCGAACCCGAGCATGCCGCCATGCACGATCGGGAAATCGAAGAGGTCAAACGGTCCAGGACGACAATCCGTGGCGTCGTACCCTTCGAAGGGGTCTACGGTCGCCGAATGTACGAGTACATTTTCGTCCCTGTGATCGGTACCAAAGGAGAAGTGGAAGCGGTTGCAGGAACAACGCGCGATGTCACCGAGCGGATGGAATCCGAATCGGCCTTGCGGGAAGCTGACCGAAAGAAAGATGACTTTCTTGCTCTTCTGGCACATGAGCTGAGAAATCCGCTCGCCCCGATTCGCAACGGACTTCAGGTGATGCGCCTGGCCGAAGGGAAACCGGAGATCGTTTCGCAGGCGCGGGAGATGATGGATCGACAGCTCTCCCACATGATCCGGCTGGTCGACGACCTGCTGGACATCTCGCGCATCACGCGGAACAAAATGGAGCTGCGACGCAACCGAGTCTCCTTGAAAGAGATCATCAGTCATGCCGTTGAAGCATCAATGCCCGCCATCCATGAATCCGAGCACCAACTGATCGTTCAGGATCTCGGCGAGTCCGTCATGCTGGAGGCCGACCTGACGAGACTTGCCCAGGTCCTTTCGAATCTTCTCTTGAATAGCGCAAAATATACTCCGCGAGGAGGAACGATCTGGCTGACGGCCGAACAGTCAGATAACGAAGCAATCATCTCTGTACGTGACACAGGAATTGGAATCCCGGCGGCGGCGCTGCCGACAATTTTCGATATGTTCAGTCAAGTGGATCGGAGCGTCGAACGCAATATGGGTGGACTTGGAATTGGACTCGCACTGGTAAGGGGATTCGTTGAAATGCACGGAGGGAGAGTAACAGCCGAGAGCGCTGAGGGTTCTGGCAGCACGTTT
>NZ_DASWWZ010000674.1:0-3540 GCF_036405755.1 Schlesneria sp. | reverse complement strand
CTGCTCGGTTCCATCCTCACGGATGAGTCGGCACTCAAACATCAGGTGGTCAATCACCTGGTAATCGCGCGCCAGAAAACGGGGGAACATCACCTGAAATTCGTCCGGTGACAGGTCAGCAAGGAATCCAAGACGTCCGAGATTGACCCCCAGGATAGGACGTTGCTTTGCCCCCAATTGTCGACACGTCCGTAAGATCGTTCCATCGCCCCCCAGGACGATCACGATATCAAAATGTTTGTCACCGATATCCAATTCATCTGGCGTGCCGAAGACATCCAGCTCAACGTCCGCCTGGTTCCGCAGAAACTCGATGATGGCCGGACGGATTGAGTCTACGGCGTCGCCATCGGATCGGCTGGTCAATGCCAGGTAAAGTTTTGTGGGGTTACGCATCGGTAAGAGGCTCAATCGAAGTCAGTCGCTCGAACATGGTCAACGAACCCCCGATGCAGAGAAACACAGCGACACCAACTCGCTCAGATCCTCCGACGAAGGGTCTCATAATACACATCGGCTTCCTTCAGCGTGAGCCATACCCGAAGGACGATGACGACGTCACATTGTCCCCGCATCTGGCAGGTTACCTGTCCGAGTCCTAAGCTGGAATTCAGGTTCGTCCTGCGAAGGAAATTACTTCAGGCGCAATCGCGACGAAAACAGAATGGGACGTGAGTTTGATTGGACATCTGTGCGGGTCCGGCATTGGTGTTAAAACCGTTGAAACCCTACGTGTCGCTCGACGATTGAATCCAACTTTGTACAATGGCAGTTGTGGGGTGCGAGTGGAATCTTTGCTGGCACCATGAGGTTTCGAATACTGAATTGTTCGACGGAGGAATCATCGATGAAGAAGTGTTTCGCAACGTTTGCAGCCGTGCTTGTCGCCACTGCCAGCTTCGCCATGGCCGCAGAAATCCAGTCAGGTCTTGAAAAGGGGAAGGGCGTTCCCGCATTCAACGTCAAAGACGTGACCGGGCCAAACAAAGACGGTGATGAACTCTGCTATCGCTGCCGCTACGGAAACCAGCCAGTTGTCAGCATCTTCGCAAAAGAAATGACCGAAGAAGTTGCCAAGCTGTCGAAGGAACTCGACAACGTCGTCGCCAAGAACCGTGATCAGAAGATGGCCGGTTTTGTCGTGCTGATGTCTGAGAATCCAGAAAAGGCCGCTGCCAGCCTCACCGCCGCTGCTGAAAAGCACAAAATCAGCCAGATGCCACTGACCACCTTCAAGGGAACCAAAGGTCCAGACGGCTACAAGATCAACACCAAAGCCGACGTCACCGTCATGATGTGGGTCGATGGTAAGGTCAAGGTCAGCCAGGGCCTGAACGCTTCCGACCTCAACAACGAAACCATCGCCAAGCTGGTCAGCGAAACCAAGACCATCCTCGAGTAGTCTCAAATAGCCTGCCTCGAAACTCGATGAATTACAAAGCACCCCATGTCCCCTCGGCATGGGGTGTTTTTTTACGCGCTGTGCGCCGGTTGCGCCAGCATAAGATGACGCAGCTCCCATGAAGAGATCGAACGCGACCTGACAGCCGCATCGCCCGCGAATCCCCACCGCATGCGATTGCCGTTCTCCTCAGCCACAACAATCTCCCCAGCGACGGTAACCGCTCGCCGGGAGAAATCACCATCATCATGAACGGCAATGACTGTCCAAACGTGTGTACGGTCAGGTCGTGTGTTACCCTGATCCAGACCCATGTGCGGTGTCGCAAGGGAACCCGAACGGCGATTTGTCGCCGGGGGCCGGGTGGCCACTAAGCATGCGACATGAGGATTGACATCTCCCGATTCGACGCTTTGCTGTACCTTCAGTCCCAATGGTCGATTGCTTGCGGCCGCTGGTGGCGGAAATGATCGTGGCGGACATGAGTCGAAAGTCAACTGCGTCATCCACGTCTAGGATGTGGCGGCAAGCAAAGAGATCGCCAGCCTGAGCGGACACACGGGCCTGGTGCGAGATTTGGCGTCGACGCCAGATTCGGGTTGGTTGCTGTCGGCTGGATGGGACAATACGGTTCGGTCCTGGAATCTCGCTGCATTGAAGTGAGGCCGCGGATCCCAAAGCGTGGCTCTCTCCGGGTCGGCACTACAAATTCTTTCAGACTTCACGTTCCATGTTGCCGGTCCGCAAGTGAGCGTCGTGGTTCAATCGACTTGCTCAACTTGGTCCGTGCGGGTTGCATTTCCTGCATGCAGAATCGACGAAGCTTCCAGTAGATTTGAGCCTGACTCATGCCTGACAAGAAGTTGACTCTGATCGCCTGGCCGACGCATAGCACGCTCTCTCCTGCGGAATGCGCAAGGGTTGGAACAGTTAGCCTGCAGAAGGGTGTATTTCGCGGTCGGGAAAACTAGGGATCGACTGCGATCAGCTTCATCAGCGAAGCAGGTTCGACCGGTTTGACGAGATGATAATCGAATCCGGCGTCAGAGCTTTTTTTCCGGTCGTTTTCCTGCCCCCAGCCCGTGAGAGCGATCAGAATCATGTCACGTCCCCAGGGCTCGGCTCGAATTCGTCGGGCAACGTCGTAGCCATTCACTTTCGGCATTCCGATATCGCAGACCACCACCCCCGGTCGAAATTCATCGGCCCCGGCGATCCCTGTTTCGCCGTCGTAACGAATCTGGACCTCGTTGTTCATGATTTCGAGAAACTTGCCGAGCGAGTTCGCGGAGTCTGCGTTGTCGTCGATAATCAGAATCCGGCGACTGTCTGACGGGACGGCGTGATCAACCGCTCCGTTATCCACATGAGGCGCGTCTGCGCTCGACGGAAGGGTGGGTAAACGGACCGAAAATTCGCTCCCTTTGCCTTCTCCTTCGCTCTTCGCCTCGACCGAGCCGCCGTGCATCTCGATGAGTCCCTTCACCAGAGACAGTCCGATCCCCAGCCCCCCCGTCGATTTTTCGAGGGTCCGATCCACTTGGATAAACATCTCGAAGACTTTGGAGAGCATTTCCGGCGGGATGCCGATGCCGTCATCTGCGACCGAGATGACCGCGGTGTCGTCATCGCAGACGAGCTGGAGACGAATGTGGCCGCCTCGCTGCGTGTACTTAGCGGAGTTGGTCAACAGGTTCGAGATGACCTGAGCCAGGCGAGTAAAGTCCCCTTCGACATACACCGGGGTTTCTGGAAGAGAGACAACCAGGTCCTGGCCCGCCTGCTCCACCACAGGTCGAGTGGTCTCCAGTGCAGCGTCGATCACGGAACGAAGTTCCAGTCGCTCCCGCCGGAGCTCTAGTTTTCCTCGCGTGACACGACTCACATCGAGCAAATCATCCACCAACCGGACCATCTGCCCCAGTTGGCGTTCCATCATCATGCGAGCCTCGTCAACCGTCCCCGTCGCACCAGCAAGGCGAAGGATTTCCAAGCCGTTCCGAATCGGGGCGAGCGGGTTACGGAGCTCGTGGGCCAGCGTCGCCAGAAACTCGTCCTTTCGCCGGTCAGCTTCACGTAGCTGGCCCACCAGTCGCTCCCGCTCCTCTTCAATCAATTTCCGAGCCGTGATGTCCGCA
>NZ_DASWWZ010000673.1:0-14850 GCF_036405755.1 Schlesneria sp. | reverse complement strand
CAGCACCACAGAACTTGATCCATCGCATAGAACAACGTCTCCTTCCCTTGGGAATCCCAAAATGAATGAGTCTTCATTGACTCATCCCCGACTGAGTTGGCGAGCCTAGGAACCCCAGGCGGCACTCCGCTATCCCCGGAGTCTGCAATCCGCCCGCGACGCGCGTCGCAGTTCTGTCGGCTCTCAAAAAACCGAACTCAGTCGTCTCAATCACGGTCCATCACGGTCTCTTCTCATTCATCAGACGCTTCAGTCGAAAACCGACTG
Source organism: Schlesneria sp. (assembly GCF_036405755.1). Lineage (NCBI taxonomy): Bacteria > Pseudomonadati > Planctomycetota > Planctomycetia > Planctomycetales > Planctomycetaceae > Schlesneria > Schlesneria sp. The sequence continues at coordinate 14,583 of NZ_DASWWZ010000673.1, read as the reverse complement.
AGCAGCTTTCACAGCCCACGCTGCGATCGTTTCATCCTGCTTGCAGGGTTGTCGTTCTGAGCGGGTCTGGCAGTTGAATCGGCGGGAAGAGCGGCTGCTCTTGAGAAACACAAGCCTGTATTTCACAAGGGAGTTGCGTCATTTTGCGCTCGGGTTATAGCGCATATAACAGTCAGTTAAGCTGTACCCGACTTTACCGCCGACAAATGCGGAACATCTTTCCAATCGAGCGTAACATGGGATATATACGAACCTTTAGGTAACATGCAGAGATTCGTCCTGCGAATTCGGGTTCTTCCTTAATTACCAATCTCAACACCTCCTGACGGCCTCAAAGACCGCCTGCGTGGCGGAAGTTGGGGCAGAACAGTATCCTCCATCAGGTCACTTTCAGCCTTCACAACAACATTCACGAATCCGTTGAACTTCAAATCGATTGAACTGCACCTTGCCCCTGCGCGAGTGGCAGTCTTCGTTCCCTCTTCCTACGGGACCAGACGACCATGTACGTAAGTGCTCGAAACCGGGTCTCACGCAGTGCTGCGGCCGCGACGTTCGCCCTGACGACATTCACTCTGCGATCTTCCCTGCCGGCCCCGTGACCAAGTGGGCACCAGCGTCCCTCGAGTCCGCCGATCGGAACTGCAACGCACGTCCCATCAGCCGCTTGAGCTACCAATCCCATTGCCGACGGTGACCGTCTCAGCTCAAACAGGGTCGTCCGAACAATCGCCTCGAACCCGACCCTGGCAAACCTGGTCGCCCCATCCTGAAGTCAATTTCCCATGCAGAATCTTTCGTGGCACAAGTCACCCGTCGTTCGATTGAGACTCGCGAACCTGCTCGTCCTGATTGCGTTTTTTCCACCCGGATTCGTTCGTGCGCAAACAGAGGCCGAAACGACGACTCCGGCGCGACAGGAACAGTCAGAAGACGAATCAGGAAACGATTTCCGCTTTTCGATCGCCTGGGTTTCTACCGGCGGCAGTTACATTTTCGTTCCCGAGAAATGGAGCGAACTGCACATCAACCTCGTTAACTCCCGCAACGAACCGCGAGAACTGGTCTGTGCGACCTACTTCGATGAGCAGCCGACATTGCAGTATTCCAGACGGGTCTGGGTCCCCGCCAAGTCGACGCTCAGCATTTCTCATCCGGTCGTGATCCCCAAGACGGATCCTGCCAAAGGGCGAGCAGTCAGCTTGCATACACTGGTCCTGGATGCGTCATCCAAAGACGAGGTGTTCCTCAAAAATCAGTCAGGGCAGAATCTGCACGACGGCGTCCTTAATGTCACGCACGCCACTCGTAACACGGGAGTCATCGGAACAAGCACCGGTGCGGAAGAAATCCCCTCCAAGGCGATTTCCGATCTGATCCGGGCCAGTCGCGTCTCGCAACAATTGCCCAATGGCTATGTCCTGATGCTCGACACCTTTCTCCCGGGTGACATCGGTGGGCTGGATGGTTTCGATCAGATGGTCATTGTCGACAATCGAATTACCGATGACTTTGCCGCACTGTCTGCACTGCGGGCGTGGGTTAACTCGGGCGGTCGACTCTGGGTTATGCTCGATAAGGTCGATCCCGTTGTTCTTGAGCGGATCCTCGGCGACGACTTTGCCGGGGCCGTCATTGACCGGGTTGGTCTGACATCGGTTCGCGTCGATAAGCTGCCGACGCTCGCAGATCTCCAGGGGGTCGTCGGGGAAACACGTCAGTTCGAAGAACCGGTCGATTTTGTCCGGATGGACGCTTCCAATCTCGATGTCACCCATGCAGTCAACGGCTGGCCTGCCGCGATGTCGAGACCGTGCGGTGAGGGGCGCGTGTTTATCACGACGCTAGGAGCACGGGGCTGGATCGTCCCGCGACCGGAGACAGAGAAACAGTCCGCTGACCCGCTCTACCAGACCGAATTTGTCCCGACGGCGCCGATGTACGACATCGCGGCGGACTTTTTCAGCCGGCGTGAGGCGGACCTGCTTCCCCCCGCCAACGTAGAGCCACAGATGAGGGAATACGTTGGTTACACCATTCCGTCCTGGAATCTGGTCGTCGGAATTCTGTTTGGATTTTCCGTCCTGCTCGTCGGAAGCAGCCTGGCGCTGCTCAAGACAGGTCAACTCGAGCACCTCGGCTGGATCGGGTCGCTATTCGCCATCCTGGCCAGCATCCTCTTGATCTCGATTGGCCGCACATACCGACACGCGATTCCCCCCACGGTTTCCTCGTTGCAACTGGCCCGAGCCGTTCCCGGAACTGATGAAGTCGTACTGGAAGGAATCATTGGAGCCTTCCATCCCGAGGGGAGCACAGAGCGCATTGAGGTGAACAAGGGGGGGCAGTTCATGCCCGACATGGCTGGCCTGGAAGGGTCCGCCCGCCGGATGGTTTCAACAGATCTCGGAACGTGGCATTGGGAAAACCTGCCTCAACCCGCCGGCCTTCGAACGGCACCATTCCTCCGGTCAGAAACGGTGCCTCAGCGACTGGAAGCCCGCGCGACCTTTGATGCCAGCGGTGTCACAGGAAAATATACGGGAATCTTGAAACCCGGTACCGACCCACTGATCGCCACTCATGAAGGCCGGCTCGGTGTGACACTGAATTCCAGTGGAACCTTTTCCGCACCAGCGGAAGCCGTCTTCAAAAGCAATCAGTTCCTGAGCGCCGACCTCATCAGCGATGAACAGGATCGACATCGCAGAACGTTCGAAAAACTTCTCGCGAACCCGAAACGCAAAGACTACCCGAATCGCCCGCAACTGATGTTCTGGTCTGACGAATGGGCTCCCTCGATTCGCTTTGGCGAAAATCTCCACTCCCGTGGCGCAACTCTGGTGGCAATCCCGTTGATTCTGGAACGCCCCGAAGAGGGGACCGAGTTCCTTATTCCTTCGCCGTTCCTCTCGATGCACAACCGGACCCACCCGGACGGAACTCCCGCATCGACGATGTGGAGCTACACACAGCAGGAGTGGCAGGAACGAGCCCAACCGGGCACGAGCTGGCTGAAAATTCAGGTCCCGAAAGAACTGCTGCCACTTCAAGCCAGTCGCGCTCGAATCGATTTCCGAGTCTCAGGTCCCGTGGGGCGTATTGAAATTCTGGGATTGAAGGACGGCCAGGTGACCTCAGTCCAGGCAGTCAATGACCCTGTCGGAGAATTGGCGATTGATGTAACGGACACGGACATCCTGAAAATTGCTGAGGACGGAGAACTGACTCTGGGCCTCATCGCAGGAGACACCCGCCGTAAAGAAGCGGTCGGGGATGCAGCAGGGGGGAAGAAATCATTGGGAGATAACGCCTTTGACCCAAGCTCAAAAGTCAATTACTGGCGAATCGAATCAATGACGCTTCAGCTTTGGGTCAAAGCAACAGAACAAGTCGCGAAGGATTGAACACATGAAATCGAATCCACCGTCCGAAACAGCAAATGACACCCCCGTTGTAGAACTGCGGAACCTGACGAAAGAGTACGGTTCGTTCAGAGCACTGAATGACCTGACCCTGACACTGAACGCGGGACAGATCCTTGGTCTGATTGGCCCCAACGGGGCGGGAAAGACGACCGCGATCAAGATTCTCGTCGGTCTGATTCGACCGACATCGGGAACAGCCAGCATTGCCGGTGTCGACTGCGTCCGTGAGTCAGCCAAAATCAAGCGTCTCGTGGGGTATATGCCTGACAAGTTCGGCTCTTACGACAACATGCGTGTGCGGGAATACCTGGACTTCTTCGGGGCCGCGTTCGGAATCGCGCCCGGGCCTCGGTCAAAACGAATTAACGAGGTCATGGCGACAACCGGAACCGAGTATATGAAGGATCGCTTTGTCGAAAGTCTGAGCCACGGGATGCAACAGCGTGTCGGTCTCGCCCGCACGCTGCTGCACGATCCCAAGGTTCTGATCCTCGACGAACCCGTCAACGGCCTTGATCCCCAGGCTCGTATCGAGATGCGAGATTTGCTGATTCAACTCGCACGTCAGGGGAAGACTTTGATGGTGACCAGCCACATTCTTCCCGAGCTGACACGCATTTGTGATCGCGTCGCCATCATGACGCACGGAACCCTGCGTGCCTTTGGAACTGTTGCGGAAATTGGACGCCAGGTCAGCCAGCAACGGACCATCGAATCTCAACTCGTCTCGGCAGAACAGGTGCCGCAAGCGGGCAACATCATCCGGCAAGCCATCGAGCCCGGTGCTGATGTTGTTGAATCCCCCGCCGAAGCTACGGTCCGCTTCCGCACAGCACTACCGGAGGCCGAACTCAGTTCGGTCCTGGCGCAACTGGTTCAATCGGGGATCCGGGTCACACAGTTCCGCGAAGTGCAGACAGACCTGGAAGAAGCCTTCATGTCCTTTACACGCCCCCCTGTGGCCGTTGCGTCCAAGCCAGTGAAAGCGGGAGGTCCCGTTCATGCTTAAAGCGATGGTGTTACGAGAACTCACGACACTGCTGCGTCGCCGACGAATGATGACACTGCAATGCGGGCTGGTCATCCTCTTCGCCGTCCTCGTCGCGCTGCGGTGGCCCACGGATGCACGGGTCGCCCTGTCGGGAAGCCGATCCCAGCAGGTCTTTCAGCTATTTGCTTACGGCCTGCTGGCGACGCTGCTGCTACTGCTGCCCGTCTTTCCCGCAACCAGCATCATCCGCGAAAAGATTCAGGGAACGCTCGCGCTGCTGCTCAATACACCCCTCGGCCCGGCTCGAATCTTCTTCGGGAAGCTGGCAGCGGTGCTCGCCTTCGCAGGAATCATCCTCGTGATGAGTCTTCCAGCCGCGAGTGCCTGCTACGCCATGGGGGGACTGTCTCTCTACAACGACATTGGCAAAGTCTATCAGCTACTGGTGCTGGTCGCCGTTCAGTACGCAGTGCTGGGCCTGCTGGTCAGCAGTTACGCCAGTTCGATCGATTCCGCTGTCCGGATCACCTACGGTGTCGTCCTGTGTCTGTGCATTCTGACGCTTGGTCCTCATTATTTCTTTCAGGGAACCAATGGGACACTGGCAGATCTCGGTGAAGTACTGCGCAGCCTCTCTCCGTTTGCAGTGATGCTCTCACTGACAGGAGCGGGTGACTTAGGCAGTCAGGGATTGCTGTCGCACAAAGACCTGCTCGGGCAGTTCACGATCGCCTCACTGATCATCTCGGTGGTGGCATCGATCTGGACGATGTCTCGACTGAATCACACCATCTTCGACAAGGCGCGGGCCGCAGGAACGATCAGCGATGATCAGCCCGGCGCGGTCCAGTACTTCCGTCGACTCTTCTTTCTGGTGGATCCACAGCGCCGTTCCAAAGGCATTTCCGGGCTTGTGAATCCCGTCATGATGAAGGAATTCCGTTGCCGTCGCTTTGGCAGACTGCACTGGCTGTTGCGTCTCGTCGCATTCTGTGCCGTCCTGTCTCTCGCCCTCACCTACGCGACCACAGCGGGAACTTTCAACTGGGGCGTGGAAACCATCGGTGGCATCATGGTTGTGATGCAGGTGGCCCTGGTCGTACTCGTCACTCCCAGTATGTCCGCTGGTCTGTTGAGCAGCGAACGCGAAAGCCGGGGCTGGCAACTCCTGCAGGCAACCCCCATGTCCATCACGCGGATCGTCTGGGGCAAGTTGCTCAGCGTTCTGCTGCCGCTGATGTTGATCCTGTGCGCAACATTGCCCGGCTATCTGATCATGGTTTACATCGAACCGGGAATGAGTCAACAGGTCACCCGAGTCGTGGTTTGCCTCGCTGCCACAGCGGTGTTCGCCATGTTGTTAAGTGCCGCTGTTGGCAGCCTCTTCTCCCAGACAGCCCCCGCCACGGCCGGAGCTTATGGCCTCCTGCTGTCGATTTGCGCGCTGCCGCTGCTCGTGTGGCTGGGCAGAGATGCTCCATTCGGCCACAAAACTGTTGAAACGGCACTGACGGTCAACCCGATCGCAGCAGCTCTGTCCGTCATACGGATGCCCGGATTTCAAAACTATTCATTGATCCCTGCAAACTGGTGGATTCTGGGGATTGGCTCAGTCCTTTCGCTGGCCGTTCTGCTGATGCAGACGTATCGAATCTCGCGGCCAAAGTAACGCAGGGCCATTGCGCCGAAGCTGCCTGTGTCTGGTGTTTTCATAGCGGCAGAGCGGGGGGCCTGACGAGTTCACGCCCCTCTTTACACCTCGATGTCTGCACCGGACGGAATCAAGAATGCTGTTAACTGACAAGAGACGATTTGCCATGTTGTATCGTATCTTCACCTTCGTAATCGTCTTCACCATCGCAATCGTGTCGACGGCCTGCGCTGAAATCGTGCCTGATTTCCTGATGGACTCAGACCCCGATTGCCGACCGCTGCCGCCGGCCCCGGTCCAGCCGATGCCGAAGCACCTTCAGTTGTGGTTTGAAGTTCTGAAGCGGCCCGAGACGGACTATCAGCGGATGGCCGCCGAATCGATCTCGCTTGCGCACAAAAAGGGAGTACCAGACCTGCTCCAGGCGATTCCTACTCTCGAAACCATTCTCACAACCGAATCAACGCATCCCGCAGCTCGCTATGCCGCGGCCCGAGCTTTGATCACGCTTGATTCACGCGATTCCGCCAGCAAGCTGCTGGAATGGTCCCAGAAGGGGGGATCCGATCTGCGGCAACTCGTTGAGCCTGCGCTGGCGGACTGGGATTTCGAACCGATTCGCACTGTCTGGAAGGAACGACTGGACGCATCGAACAAGCAGCATCGTCGCGAACTGCTGCTGGCGGTCCGAGGCCTCGCCCGAGTTCAGGAAGTGAGCGCCCTGCCAACGCTTAGAAACATCGCTCTTGATGTCGCTCGATCTCCCGATATTCGTCTCGCGGCTGCGGCTGCGGCCGGTGCACTGGCGGAAACCGGCCTTGAGTCCGACGCGCAGTTGCTTCAGGCAGAGAAACGGAAGTCCCCGATTATTAATCGCCGCTGCGCCATCCATCTGCTCCAGCGTCACTCCAGTGAAGCCGCAATCAAGTCACTGCTGGAGCTCGCAACCGAACAGGAACCCACACTCGCAGCGGCCGCCCTCGAGCGACTCAACCAGATCGACTCTCATCTGGTGCTGCCACTCGCCGAGGGGGCGATGAAAAATCTGGACGCCAATGTCCGGATGCAGGGGGCCATTGCCTACATCAAGCTGCCGACGACCGACCGAATCCCCGCGCTGGCAGAGCTGCTGAATGACCTTCATCCGGGAATTCGGCAGCATGTGTCTACGGAGCTACTCCGACTGGCCCAGGATCCCGCGCTTGACGAAACGATTCGATCTACATCCATGGCCATCGCGCAGCGTGATCAGTGGCAGGGACAGGAACAATCCGGCTTGTTACTCGGGTCCCTCGAACACCAGCCTGCCTCAACTCGATTCGTCGAACTGCTGGAATCAGAGCGGCGCGAGGTGATGGTGAGTTCCGCCTGGGCCTTACGCAAGATTGCCGACCCTGCGACGGCTTCCGCCATCGTGGATAAGATTCGCAGACAGACCATCGCGCGCAAGAACGTCTATCCCGCGGGGCTCGATCAGCAAGTCGCCCACCTCCTGGAGGCGTGCGGAAAAATGCAGGTCAAACAGGCCGAGCGGGACATGATCGGGTACATCCCCAAAGTCGGAGCCATGGGTGAGCGTTCGCGAGGAGCGGCGATCTGGGCCTTGGGCAAGTTACACACGGGAACGCCGGATCCCACCGTGGCCGAGCTGCTCATCGATCGCGTGAACGACGAAGGGACGATGCCTCCAGAGTTCATTCTGATCAAACAATTGAGCATCGTGTCGCTGGGGCGGATGAAAGCCCAAGAGTACGCGCCGGAATTTCGGAACCTTCTCGAAAAAGGGAATTCTAACGATGCCATTTCACTCGCAAGGCGGTGGGCATTAAAAGAACTCACAGGGGAGGAATATCCTTTACCGGAAGCGGATCCGATCGGCCCAGGAACGTGGTTTCTCAATCCACTGGTCCGTGCTCAGACCAATTCTCCCTGAAGAAAGCGGCTGGTTCCCGTTTCCTGCGAAAGATTGCGTTGCAGTTTACCGGGGCCGGTCCTAGAATCCCGAATCGACCCGACTCATGTGGCGCGAATCTTGCATTTCGACCGCCGCATAGTGGAACCTCTTCCCTTATGGGAAGCCATTTTACGAAGGACCAAGGCTGCAACGCATGGAAAGTTCGTATCCGATACTGCTGTTCGTCGGGGTTTTGGTGGGGTTCGTCATCACGAACCTGACCATCATCCACATCGTCGGCCCTCGCAAGAAAACGGCTGTAAAACAGATGCCGTACGAGTCGGGGATGGATCCAGTCGGCGATGCACGTCAGCCTTTTGACGTCAAGTTTTATCTGGTCGCCATTCTGTTCCTCGTGTTTGACGTGGAACTCTTGTTTTTGTACCCATGGGCCGTTGCGGGTTACCTCGACGACTCGACAGGCGCTAATCCCGTAGGCGTTCCTGTCGAATTGCGAGGCACTGTGTTCGGTGTCATGCTGGTCTTTATGTCGACACTCGCAATTGCGTACGTCTACGCATGGCGAAAAGGGGTCTTCAAATGGCGATGAAAGACGTTCCCGACAATGTCTTTATGACAAGTCTGGATGCGGCAGCAAGTTGGGCCCGATCCAACAGTCTCTGGCCAATGCCGTTTGCCACCGCCTGCTGTGGTATTGAACTGATGGCAACGGCATCTTCCCGCTTCGACCTCGCCCGGTTCGGTGCCGAAGTCATGCGATTCAGTCCACGTCAGTGCGATCTCATGATCGTCGCAGGACGCGTCGCCATGAAGATGCTTCCCGTGCTCCAGCGTATCTGGCTGCAGATGCCCGAACCCAAGTGGTGCATCAGCATGGGCGCTTGCGCCTGCACCGGCGGTGTGTTCGACACCTATGCCGTGGTGCAAGGCGTCGACCGCTTCATTCCCGTCGATCTTTACGTTCCCGGCTGTCCTCCCCGTCCTGAGCAATTGATGGCAGGCATCATCGCCTTGCAGGACAAAATCAAGAACGGGGGCACCCTGAACGGAACTGAGTTTGGCAAACGAACCCAGCCAACAGGTCCCGCTCCATTCGATCTGGATGAACTCATTCGCATCCGCGAAGCGAACGAAAAACTTGTTGCGTTGAACTGAAGTTGAATGACACCGCGGCGACCCACAGGGGCTGCCGCTGAATGGCTTCTCACAGAGCCTTTTGACCGTGTCTTGAAACCTTGATCCACTTATTCAGTCTGGTTGACAAACAATGTCTGCTGAAGAGGCCTTGAAGGCAACATATCCCGGCGATGAACTGACTTTCAGTCAGTTTCGTGACAATCGACGCGTGGTCGTTCCAGCAGGAAAGCTGTTTGAAATCCTGGCTTTTCTGAAAAACGAGCAGCACTTCGACATGCTGTCAGAGATCACCGCCGTCGACTACCTCGAGTACGAGGGAGCGAAAGACCGGTTCGGCGTGGTCTATGTCCTCGTCAACACGAAAACGGGCGAACGTCTGATCCTGAAGACGCACGTGAATGATCCCGAGCCGCTGCTTCCATCGGTCTATTCCCTGTGGAAATCGGCCGACTGGCTGGAACGTGAAGTTTATGACATGTTCGGAATCCGGTTCTCGGGCCACCCCGATTTGCGGCGAATTCTGACCCCGGACGAATTCACGGCTTATCCGCTGCGAAAAGACTACCCGCTGAAAGGCCGCGGCGAGCGTCACAACTTCCCTGTGATCACTCGCGCCGAAAGCTGACGGCCGCATCTTTGTTGCGTGTCTGATTTCCAACAACCGTCCAAGAGACGATCATGCCTTTTGAAGTTTCTGATCTCGCTGAATTGGATGCCCCCGATAAAGAGTATCTCTGGACACTCAACTTCGGACCTCAACATCCTGCTACGCACACCACCCTCCGTCTGGTACTGACGCTGGATGGTGAGACCGTAGTCAACGCGGTGCCACACATTGGATATCTCCACTCCGGGTTTGAAAAACTCGGTGAGCATCTCGATTTCAATCAGTACGTCACCATTGTGGACCGGATGAATTACATTTCTCCGCTTCACAATGAGATTTCGTGGCACCACGCTGTCGAGAAGCTGCTCGGAATCGAACTGACTCCTCGGTGTAAGTATCTGCGAACGATCCTCGCCGAATTAATGCGAATTCAGGACCACCTGCTGAACACCGGCACCTGTGCGCTGGACCTGGGTGGTTTCACAGCGTTCCTTTACTTCTTCCGTCAGCGCGAACTGATCTACGACATTGTCGAAACTGCCTCGGGCCAGCGCTTCCACACGAGCTATACCCGAGTGGGTGGCGTCGCTTTCGACGTCAATAATGCCTGGGTCGACAAGGTTCGCAGCTTCGTCAAGGGCTTCGCAGCGGTTCACGACGAAGTCCATCGGCTGCTGACCCGCAACCGCATTTTCATCGAGCGAGTCAAAGGAATCGGTTACCTGAGCACCGAAGATGCCATCAACATGGGCGTCACCGGTCCACTCGCCCGAGCCAGCGGCGTCCTGCGTGACTTACGTAAGGACGAACCGTATCTGGCGTACCCTGACCTCGACTTCAAGGTTATCGCCTCGAAAGACGGCGATTGCTACGCACGTTATCTCGTCCGCATGCAGGAAATGCTCGAAAGCATCAAGATCATCGAGCAGTGCATCGAGAACATCCCTGAAGGACCGGTCAACGTCGACGCCGGAAGCAAGGCTGTCATCCCGGCGAAACCAGCGGTCTATCGAAGTATCGAAGGCCTGATCCAGCACTTCGAAGTCATGATGCCCAACCGCGGGTTTCCAACTCCGAAGGAAGAAATCTACGCAGCGACCGAATCGCCGAACGGTGAACTCGGTTATTACATTGTTGGCGATGGCAGTCCTCGTTCCTATCGCGCACGGACACGACCACCCAGCTACATCCACTTTGCAACCTTCCCGCACATCATCAAGAACCATCAGCTCAGTGATGTCGTTGCGGTATTGGGTAGCCTGAATATCATCGCTGCTGAACTGGATCGGTAACCCCGAACCCGGTCCGGCAGTCACCACCGTGCTGCCAGTGCGGTGACTTATAACGATGTTTTGTTACGAGCCGACTTACGAGCCTGATAAGCCGTGATCAAGCAACCGAGCCGGTGTCCCCTGTAAAAGCGGACTGGTTGCAGGCTTTGTCTGAAGTCACTTATTCGCGAAATGAGAGAAACGATGGGAGTGTTGAGCGAGGAACTGCGAAACCAGATTCGGGCGCTGTTTCCCAACTATCCGAATAAGCGAGCCGTTGTGCTGCCAGCCCTGCACCTGGTGCAGGATGCAGAGCGACACGTTTCGATTGAAGCCGTTCGCGAGATCGCCGAACTGCTGGAACTTCGTCCTGCCGAAGTCCACGACACGATGACGTTCTATCAGTTCTTCAAAGACGAAAAGCACAAGCTGGGGAAGCACCGAGTGTGGGTCTGCCGCAGCATCAGCTGCATGCTGCGAGGTGGCGAAGAACTGCTGCAACACATGTGCGAGAAGCTGCACGTTCACCCAGGCGAAACCTCTGCGGACGGCAAGGTCACAATGGAATTCGCCGAGTGCCTCGGTGCGTGTGACGGTGCCCCGTGCATCTTGGTCGACGACGAAGCTCACATGAACATCACGCCAGAGAAGGCGGATGAACTTTTGAAGTCCCTCTAAATAAAGAAATGGGTGATCCATCGAGTTGATCAACCGATGCAGCAATCGTAATTCAACATCGTTCCCCGATTGGAAATCCCTTTAAAACACCATGGCTACTTTTGAACCAACACTGCTGGCGCGGATTGGCAAGCCCGACAGCCAGTCGCTCGAAACCTACCGGAAAGACGGCGGATACGAAGGCTTCAAGAAGGCCCTCGGAATGGCGCCTGTCGACGTCATCAATCTGGTGAAAGACTCTGGACTCCGCGGTCGTGGTGGGGCAGGCTTTCCCACCGGACTGAAGTGGACGTTTCTGCCCAAGGATCATCAAGGTCCCATTTATCTCGCCATCAATGGCGATGAATCGGAACCGGCCACGTTTAACAACCGAATCCTGATGGAAATGGATCCGCATCAGGTCCTTGAAGGGATCGCCATCAGTTGCCATGCGATTCGTTCAAACAAGGCTTACATCTATCTGCGTTACGAGTACGGACGCAGCTACCGCGCTCTTAAGAAGGCAATTGAAGAGTGTTATGCCGCTGGCTTGTTCGGCAAGAACATTCACGGCACCGGCTTTGACCTCGATGTCGTTCTGCACAGGGGTGCTGCAGCCTATATTTGCGGGGAAGAAACGGGACTGATCGAAAGCCTCGAGGGGAAGCGTGCCTGGCCACGCATCAAACCCCCATTCCCTGCAATCGAAGGTTTGTTCCGTAAACCCACCATTGTTAACAACATCGAGACGATGGCCTGTGTGAAACAGATCCTCGACCGTGGCGCCGAGTGGTTCAAAAGCATGGGTGTTCCGCCAGACCCCAATAACCCTCGCGATGCAGGAAGCTATGGTCCGAAGCTCTACTGTATCAGCGGCCACATCAACAAACCGGGGTGTTACGAACTACCGATGGGCGTCACCTCACGCCAGTTGATTGAAGAGCAAGGTGGTGGTGTCTGGAAGGGTCGCAAAGTGAAGGCCGTTGTTCCGGGCGGCATCAGCATGGGCTTCATGACTGCCGACGAACTTGACCTGCCACTGGACTTCAACGGGCCCGGAAAAGCCGGCTGTCTCGGTCTTGGTACAGCAGCTGTCACGGTCATTGATGATCAGACAAGTATGGTCGATGTGCTCTTCAACTGTGCCCGGTTCTTCGCTCACGAATCGTGCGGACAATGTACGCCGTGCCGCGAAGGGACTGCCTGGATGCACAAGATTCTAACCCGTATTCGTATGGGCGAAGGGCAGATCCGCGACTTGGATCTCCTGACCGAAGTGGCTTCGTCGATGGGGATCATTCCCGGAACCACAATCTGTGGTCTTTCCGACGGTGCCGCATGGCCAATCAAGAACGCAATCAAGAAGTTTAGAGGCGAGTTTGAAGACTACATCAACTCGGGCCTCAAGACGGTGAAGTCAGCAGAAGCACTGATGGCAGTGCATTGAGTCGTGAAATGGTCGGTTCGACGCGACAGAGTTTCCTAACACTAGCGATAATCTACTAATTTCCCATGCCTACCGTCATCGTCAATAATAAGCCTGTCGAGATTGGCTCTTCCGAGAAGCTTAACTGCATTCAAGCGGCTGAGCGGGCAGGGGATACCATTCCGAGTTACTGCTGGCACCATGACCTTTCCGTCGTGGCCAGTTGCCGCATGTGTCTGGTGGAAGTCGGAGAGAAAAAGCCTGACGGCACCATCGTCATGCAGCCTAAACTCTCGCCCGGCTGCCAAACTCCGGTCAAAGACGGCACCGTCATCGTCTCGAACAGCGAAAAGGTGCTCGCTGCACAGAAGGCGACGCTGGAGTACCTGCTGCTGAACCACCCGCTCGACTGCCCTGTCTGTGATCAGGCTGGCGAATGCGGTCTGCAGGACTACAGCTACACCTACGGGCGTGGCTACAGCCGTCTGCAGGAACCAAAGAACATTAAGCCGGACAAGGACTATATCGGCGATCAGATCACGCTGTTCACCGATCGCTGCATCATGTGCACCCGCTGCGTTCGGTTTACCCGCGAGATCAGCGGAACGGCCGAAATGCAGGTCATCAGCCGCGGCACGCATGAAGAGATCGATATCTTCCCGGGCGAACCGTGTAACAACAAACTCGCAGGAAACGTTGTCGACCTCTGTCCGGTCGGGGCTCTGTGCAGCAAGGACTTCCTCTACCAGCAACGCGTCTGGTGGCTGAAATCCAAGAACAGCGTCTGTCCTAACTGCAGCACGGGTTGCAGCATCACCGTCGATCAAAACGACGATGTCCTCTACCGCTTGAAGCCACGTGAAAATCCCAAGGCTCAAGGCAGCTTCATGTGTGACGAAGGACGGTTTGGATGGAAGTACATCCATTCCGATCGTCGCCTGTCGACACCAGAACATCGTTCTGGCGGAAAGACCGTCTCGAACGACTGGGATCAAGTGCTGTCCGCACTTCAGTCCACGATCGCCAGTCTGGCCACCAAGAAGTCAGAAGTTTTCGCAGTTTCCATCTCTCCCTGGGCGACTGTCGAAGAGGCTTACCTGCTCGCCAAGTTCGCCCGACAGCAGCATCCGAACGCTCGTTTGACGCTCGGTCCGGTCCGAGTCGTAGGCGAAGACGACCACTATCCAAAGGACGTCCACGGCAACGCTGTCTCTCCCGCCAAGTTCACGATCCGGGCTGAGAAGTGTCCGAACCGACTCGGGGTGGAAGCCGTACTCAAGCACTTCCAGGGCGAAGTCATTCCATTCTCGACGCTGCTGAAACAAGTCCAGGGTGGCGAAGTTAAGTCGCTGTATGTTCTGGGCGGTGATCCGGAAGGCTCAATCAGCGATTCCGACGTCAGCGTACTCGACAAACTTTCGCTGCTCGTTGTGCAGGATCTGCTCTCCAGCTCCGCAAGCGACAAGGCTCATTTCCTCCTGCCAGGGGGTGCGTGGGCCG
>NZ_DASWWZ010000672.1:0-8112 GCF_036405755.1 Schlesneria sp. | reverse complement strand
CGGCTTCCTTGTCTCTCCACCGCTAAGGATCGGGTCATGTCCTCCTCTCTGAATGAAACCTCCAATCTGGCCACCAGGATTGTCGACCGTCTCGAAGAAATCATCCTCCTGGCGGAACGCGAAACGAAGCCGCTGGAACTCGACCCGCTACGGAAGGAGCTCTTCGAACTGTTCGTGACCGCGAACGGGGCCGGGTATACCGAAGACGACTCTGATCCGGATCTCTCGGCCGACGGCATCTGCCGCACACTCGGGACACGCTGGGGCCTGGCCGACGCTGCCCGGAGCGCCGTGGAATCCACGGGCCGTATTCCATCGACTCATTTGTCCAAGATGCGTCTCCTTTGGTCGCTGATGCGAATGTGGATGGAGTGGACCTACGCCTGGAGCCGCTGGGAAGAATTTCACCGCGAAGCCGAATGATTCCGCGCGATTTACATTGGACTTTTCTTCATCGGGTTGCAACTTTGGTGTGACTCCCGTATTCGATGCATATTAAAACGACTTTGTGTCAAAATTCCGCTCGCGTGATCGAGGCCTCGGGCACGATGCGAACGGGCGTGGCAGCGTTGAAGGTGTGTTCGAATCCGGTTTTTCAGTGAATACTGTTCAAGCAGCGATCCATGATGAAACCCCCCTCAGCTTTTCTACCGATCTGCCTGTTCATTCTGGTAGCACTGATCGGTTTGACCAGCTCGCGTCAGGCGCTCGCTCAGGGGCCCGAAGCTGCACCCGCCGTCTCCCCGGTCGGCACCGCTGTTCGAGACGCGAATGCCTACCCGCCTGTCCCCGGCGGGTTTTATCGCGGAAGCCATCCCTCGCGGCCGGAACTGCGCGGGTTCTATTTTCACAATGTGATGCTGGTCTATCTGCTGGGGCTGTTTGTACTTTGGGTCTGGACGGCGAACTGGATCGACACGGACGCTCACGACCTGAAAGTTCGTCCTCTCATTTGGAACTCTGTCGTCCTCTTGTCCGGGGTTTCGGGATTCGTCCTTGCGCTGTGTGCCCCCAGTGGGCTCCTCAGCTTCCTGGCGATGACCGCCGGTTACGGGATTCCGCTCGGTATTTACGCTTCTGAGCGAAACAAACGGGTTCCGGATTCAGCAAAAATCCTGACCCCACGGCATCTCAAGTCGGTCGCCTTGCGAACCCTGGCGCGACTGGGGGTCAAACTGAATGCGAAGGAAGCACGCAGCGTCGCCGGTGGACCGCCGATTCGCCTGATCGGAAAGTCAGGAAAAGGGGCCGGCGAAGTCGATCGATCGCGGCAGGTCGAAAGCTCATCGGGCTACATCGCGGCTCGAGAACTGATCTACGACGCCATCCTGCGTCGCACCACGGACATCCACCTGGAGCCCAAAGAAGGGGAAATGTCCGTCCGTCTGCGAATCGATGGCGTGATGTATCCCGCCGAACCATTCGATCGCAGCACGGGGGATGCCCTCGTCAACATCTTCAAGGTTCTGTCCGCAATGGACATCACCGAACGGCGCAAGCCGCAGGACGGAAGCTTCCGTGCCGAGATGGAAGGACGGACCATCGACTTCCGCGTCGCTACCCAGGGTCTGCAGGGTGGCGAAAAGATGGTGATCCGTATTCTCGATAAGGGAGCGACTGCGAAGACGCTGGTCGACCTGGGAATGCGGAAGCAGCTTGTCGAACAGATGCAAAGCATCGTCAGCCAGCCGCACGGCATGTTCCTGACATGTGGTCCCACCGGTGCAGGTAAATCGACGACCCTTTACGCCGCCCTGCAGGAAATCAACGCGTATGAGAACAACATCATCACGGTTGAAGACCCAGTCGAATACCGAATGCCGAATGTCACGCAGATTGAAATCAATTCCAAGGCGGGCCAGACATTCGCCACGGCACTGAGAAGCATTCTGCGGCAAGACCCTGACGTGGTCATGATCGGGGAAATTCGTGACGGCGAAACGGCCAAGATCTCGTGCCAGGCAGCGAACACCGGCCACATGGTGTTCTCGACCATTCACGCCAACGACACCATTGCTGCACTTTTCCGATTGATCGATCTTGAAGTCGAGCCGTTCCTGCTGGCCAGTTCGATCTCGGCGATTCTTGGTCAGCGACTGGTGCGGAAACTGTGCCAAGACTGCAAGGAAGCCTACAAGCCGTCCGCCGACCTGCTTCAGAAGATCGGACTTCCCGCGGACAAGGTCGATAAGTTTTTCCGGCCACCCACCCGCTCACAAGGGACCTGTCCTTCCTGCAATGGGCTCGGTTACGTCGGTCGTGTCGGTGTCTTTGAACTGCTGGTAATTAATGACCGACTGCGGGATTTGATCCGCGAGTCACCTAACATGTCTGCGATCAAAGCTGAAGCCCGTAAAAACGGCATGCTGTATATGAAAGAAGAAGGTCTGCGACTGGTCGTGAAAGGAACCACATCCATCGAAGAGCTTCAGCGAGTGGTCAAGTAAACCGCTCGCGTGTAATGCCTGCGACATCGAAGCGTTACAACACGGCCGACTCAGCGACATCGTTCAACGTCAACAGGTCTGAAACATCATGTCTTTGATTGAAATTGCACTGCTGGTTGTCGTTGGGGTCGTCACCTGGCTCGTGTCGAGCGAAGGGATCTGGGGCGCGGCACAGACCTTTTTGTGCACCTTGCTGGCAGGCCTTGTGGCGATGAATTTCTTCGAGCCGCTGGCGAACGCCATCCGCGGCATCGTCGGTGACGACTACGCCGATGTGGTCGCACTGCTCGGACTGTTCACGGCGCTCGTCTTCGCGCTGCGAATGGGAACGGAGCATTTGGCACCCAGCTACATCCAAGTCATCCCGATCCTCGACACCGTGGGAAAGTGGGGTTTCGGAGCGATCACCGGATATCTCACCGTGGCCATCTTCCTGACCGCCCTGCACACCGCTCCTCTGCCACGTGAATTTCTGGGTTTCAAACCAGAGCGGGACAACTTCTTCGGCAACGCTCCTGACCGGCAGTGGCTGGGATTCGTGCAGTACGTTTCTGAAAAGCCGCTTGCTCGAGCCATTTTCAAAGACAAGATCGGCAACCAGGACATTGTTGTCGTTCACGCGTTTGACGGCCGATACGAAAAGATCGGTGACCCGGCCCGGCCCTATCCGAACCGCATCTGGTCCTCGTTTCCCATTCGCTATGCTCAACGTCGTGAGCGAATCGGCAACCATTTAGCCGGTTCGACTCCCGCTCCCCCCGTTCAGCAGATCACTCCACCCACGGGCCCCGGCGGGGTCAGCAATCCCGGCTTCTAGCAGGATGTCTGCTTTCCACTCGTCGTCGTCCAAGAGTTTCGTTCGCCGAGCAACAGGCCCCGGTGAGTCCGATCACGGCCCGCGATGTTGACCACTTTCGCTTCCATCGCGGGCCTATTCGGTACCGTGGTCGGGAGGCGAAACTTCGCGAGGACGAACGCTCCGCGACACCGCTCCTGCAACAAAGAGTGAGATGGCCGGGGTCAGTGGAGCACGCATTCGTGCATTCGTCCAGTAGACCAGATGCGCCAATTGTACGGTCACGATCATCGCGTAGAGGGGTAGCCACGTCGTCGAGCCTCGTCCAGCCCCGATCAGGATCGCTCCGCAAAATCCAAGAATCAGAATCGCCCCGTAATACCAGCCGATCGCCAATACCAGATTTCCTGAAACCTGCTCAGCCGCCTCTCCTTGAGGAACAGTGTTCCATAGGCTGCGGACGCGATGCAGTGTTGCTTTAGCGAATAATTGTGGTTCAGCCGCAATCGTTCTTCGCCCCTGCTGTGAATACCACTTGTCACGCGCGACTTCAGACGCCTCGGCTCCCAGTTGTTGCTGAATCTGCGATTCGATATCCGCCTGCCATTCGGTCAGGCTCTGGTTCTGCCAGACTGTTCCCCAGGGCTGCTGAACGACTTCCTGATAAAACACAGGATTGTTGCTGAGGAAAAGCGTGTATCCCCCATGTGTGGTCGTCAGAATCGGGACCCCCAGGACCCACCAGTTCCGAACGATCCAGGGACCAACGACCAACGCCGTTCCGGTCGCACCGCAAATCCACTGCGACGCCAGACTCCCCCAGGCGGAACCACGATTGTCAGACCGCTGCCGTCGATGGACGAGATAACTGCCACCGTACCAGAAGAGGACGATGGGCCAGAATGTCGGACGGCACAGGACGAGCAACCCAAAACTCAGGCCGCTGAAGAGCCAACGGCACCAGGCTCGGCCGTTCGGGGATGTCAGAGCCAATGAGGCAGACCATATCCACAAGACCGCCAGCAGGGTGCAGACGGATTCTGTCATCGGCTGACTGACATAACGCAGCAGCATCGGGTCAACGGCCACCAACCCAGCAGCGAGGAAGCGACTGCGACCCAGTTTCAGCAGATCTCCCAGTCGCTCGGTCAACCAGACCCCCAGCACTCCCGCAACCAGATTGATTCCGGCAACTACGATCGGTGCGGGGAATGCCATCAGTCCCGCAGCGAGCATCAGCGGGTAGAGCGGTGGCCGGTAGGCTGTCGGTTGAGTGCTACCGGGACTGCTGAATCCGCGTCCTTGTGCGACGCCGGTTGCGATCCCCAGGTAGGCATCGCGGTCTTGTGTCAGTTCATCCGGATGCATCAAAATCACGGCGAGACGCAGTCCCGCCGCCAGCATCAGAAGCAGGATGAGCCCCAACCTTTCGGGGCGGGAACGCTGTTTAGACGCATCCATGGACAATTACTTTTCTTATCGGAAAACCGGATGCGACCGACGAGCCTTCAGGATTTCTCCTTCACCACCACCTTGATCTGCTCAGGCTCTTTCAACTTGATCTGAGGCTTTCCCATCTCCAACACGACGGTGCCCGTCACTTCGACGTCTTTCCCCTTAAAGTGCTCTTCGGGCTTTTCGATGCCCGCTTTTTTGAATTTTTCGAGGTCATCTTTGGAGATAAAAATGGTGAAGTTTGCCGGGTTCTTGAAGTCCTCTTCCGAGTTGAGGTAGCGGTTACCGCGCCCTCCTGTCGACTTCACTTCCATCCGCAGAACGACTTTCTCGTTGATCTTTTTCGCTGCCTCAGCCGGTGTGAGCGGTTCCGCTTGGGCGACGGAGACCAGCAGCAGGGGAACCAGACAACGAATCAAAAATGACCCACAAGCATGCATGAGGAACTCTCCAGTGACTGATCCGTCCACATCAACCGTCAGGCAGCAACGACCCGCTACAGCCTACAGAATTTCGGTCGCAAGAACGAACTGATCAGCGGCACCCAAGGGTTTTTCTTCCCGGCTTATTGACGGAATGAGCTCATTAGCACGTGATCATTGGACCGTATAGGGCCCGTCATCCGCGGCGAAGGGAGCCGACTCCCCCTGAAGCAGGCACCAGGCATTCTCGGCCGCGCGCTGCTCGGCTTCTTTCTTGTTGGGTCCCCAGGCGGGAGGGAAGATGTCCGTTCCCACGATGGCCGCAATCTTGAAACACTTCAGATGATCAGGACCGCATTCATCAAGGAGCTGATACATCGGAGTTCCGCGCTGATTCTTCTGAACCAGTTGCTGCAGCAGGCTCTTGTAATTGCGCCCGTAGGACGATTCGATCGTGCGATCGATTTCAGGCTCAAGCAGTCGAATCAGGAACGGTTTGACGACATCCATCCCGCCGTCGAGATACAATCCGGCCACGATCGATTCGAAAACCGCTGCCTGCACGGAAACAGGGATGTTCTCGAACTCCGACAGCCCTTTCCCCAAGCGCAGAAACTCACCCAGCCGCAGCTCACCACTCAATTTGGCACAGATCGTTCGGCTAACGACCACCGATTTAATGCGGGTCAGTTCGCCTTCCGTCTTCTCCGGGAACCGACGGAACAAGAGCTCACAGACAACGGTCCCCAGAATCGCGTCGCCGAGAAACTCCAGTCGCTCGTTGGAATCGAGCCGGGTGCGGGCAATCGACGAGTGTGTGAGACATCTCAGCAACAAAGAGCGATCCCGAAATTCGTAGTCGAGGGCTCTTTCACAAGCGCTAAGCGTATCTTCCAAATCAGAAGTTATAGAAGTAATAGACATGAATGTTCCCCGCCGCGGATGGTTCGGACGATACCGTCCAGCGCGGGATCTGAGGTGGGACGGAAGAAAATCCGTACTACCCCTGATCTCAAGCTCCTTGTCTTCTATATTTCGTGCCGGGATGGCTGTCAATCGGAAGCTCGATTTTCGAACAACCGTCCTCGATCAGATCTCGCAGTCACTGACCATCAGAACACCCCCTGAGGGTTGGGTATCGACGGCAGGGTGACGACCATTTCCAGCCGGAAAAGGCAACCGGCAGCCTTTCCCTTGCGGGGAAGACTGCCGGTGCTCGTTAAAACCGGAAGCTCGTCCTCAGCCTGGCGCGAGAGCCAGATGAGGTCAGACGAGTTCCATAATCGGATCGCGATGGTCCACGAGGAACTGAGGACGCCCGGTCGGATCTTTCAGGGTTGTCGTCATGGGGTCGATCCCCAGGTTACGATAGACCGTCCCGATGACTTCCTGGACATCAACGGGCCGATCCTTGGCGTACTCACCCAGACGGTTCGTCGATCCGATGACCTGTCCGGTTCGCATACCACCGCCGGCCAGCAACGCGCTGTTCACCTGTGGCCAGTGATCGCGCCCTGCCTGTGGATTGATGCGTGGTGTTCGACCGAACTCACCCCAGACAAGCACGGTGACATTTTCGAGCATGCCCCGTTCGTGCAGGTCCTGAACCAGAGCACTGACACACTGATCAAGCTTTGATCCATGATCGCGAACCATGTCAAAGTTCGCCGAGTGAGCGTCCCAGCGTCCGAACGAAAGTGTCACGCAACGGACCCCGGCTTCCACCAGTCTGCGGGCGATCAGCAGATGTTCGTTACACGTCGGCGATCCGTCGTACTGGTACTTGTAAGGCTTGCCGTCGCCATAGCGTGCACGGATCTTTGGATCTTCCTTACTCAAATCGAGCGCGTCGACCAGTTTGCTCGACGTCAACACGCCGAAGGCGGCTTCGGAGAAGGCGTCCATCCCGCGCAGCATGCCCGATGCATCAACTTCACGTTTCAGCAGATCAAGACCGTTCAGCAGCGACTTGCGGTCCTGCAATCGGTCAAGAGACATGCCGTTCAGACGCATATCTGAGGTCCCTTCACCCTGTGGTTTGAAGGCCTGATAAGCAGCGCCGAGATATCCTGCTGATCCAGGATCAGACCAGGGCCCGTGTGCTGTCTTTTCAGCCAATGCCACCGAGGGGGGAACACCCGGATCGGTAGGACCAAACAGCTTTCCAACGACCGCACCGATGTTCGGCCGGCCACCGACCGAAGCAATGCTGTTACGCTGCCAACCGGTGTTGCATTGGAAGGCATCGTGCGCGCCGTCGTTTCCGACGACCGAGCGGATGATCGCGAACTTGTCCATCATCGATGCGATGTTGGGGAAGAGCTCACAAATCTCGATTCCCGGAACGTTCGTCCGAATCGGGTCGAATTCACCTCGAATCTCGCGCGGTGCATCGACTTTCACATCCCACATGTCCTGATGCGGCGCTCCGCCACCCAGGAAAATGTTGATCACCGCTTTATGAGGGGAATGCGTTCCTTTGGACTGCTCAGCGCGCAGCACGTCTGCCAAAGAGAGCGAGGCGGCCGAACCGAACGCAAAACCGCCAATCTTCAGAAAGCTACGACGAGTCACCCCATCACAGTACTTAGCTGTTTTACCGAAAAGCGTGAGCATAACGCCGTTCCTTTCGCGAATTCACTGTTGCCTAGGTGGGATTCTCCGCTCGGCCAGCAATCAGCCGGGCGGGGGGGAGGGCGGGTCGCTTTGATTTCAAAGGTGACTTATCGATAACCCTAACAAACTCAAATTGAACCAGTCAAGCTCCGAATTCCAAATCGCCTTCGTTCTGCCGTTTCCCCCATTCTACCTGCGGGGGCAATCCCCTTCCGTGAGGACGATTAACGACATAGTTCGTTGACTCAAAATGACTTGCTACCGATTACGGGGTATTTCCGGCGTCAACAGGATTTCTGCTGCCGCAACTCGGTGACCACGATTTATACATCGGGAATTCTGGATCAGGACCTTCGCACCGACCGCCCCCCGGATG
>NZ_DASWWZ010000671.1:0-7941 GCF_036405755.1 Schlesneria sp. | reverse complement strand
ATCACTCAGCAGAGTGCTGCGAATCTGGGTCTCGTCCTGAACCTTCAGCAGTTCGTCGACACGCCCCATCACTTTCAGCTCACCACCGTAAAGGATGGCGATCCGGTCGCAGACGTCCTGCACGTCAGCCAGCAGGTGGCTGCACATCAGAACGGTTTTCCCCTGCTTCTTCAGGTCCAGAATCAGGTCCTTCATGTCACGATTACCGAGCGGATCGAGACCGCTGGTCGGTTCGTCGAGCATCACCAGATCAGGATCGTTGATCAGAGCCTGGGCGACCCCGATTCGGCGAGTCATCCCTTTGGAGTACTCTTTCAGTTGCCGGCGACGGGCTTGCGGAGCCAGCTTGACCAGATCGAGCAGTTTGTCAGATCGCTCTTTTCGTTCGGCAGCGGACAGATTGAACAGCCGACCGTAGAAATCGAGTGTTTCGTAAGCATTCAGGAACCGGTAAAGATAAGACTCTTCCGGCAGATATCCAATCTTCTCGTTCTTGCTGACATCAGCGGCAGGCTTGCCGAGAATCGAAATCTCCCCTTCCGTAGGGAAGAGAAGTCCCAGCAACAGCTTCAGCGTCGTGGTCTTCCCGGATCCGTTCGGCCCCAACAGACCGAACACTTCACCCTTACGGATATCGAGACTCAAAGCATTGAGAGCTCTAACTTTAGGGCGACCCCAGAAGTCGCGATAGACTTTCGACAAATTGCGAATCTCGATGACAGCCTCAGACTGGCTCATGCATGCTCCCGGAGTCTCTAACGTAAAAGCCGATGACGACGAAAACGACTCAAACTCAAATCACCAACGAGATCTCGTCGGAAAAAATACAACTCACTGCTGACGGTGTACGTCGAACATGATGAAGGCGTTTGCTCTTCACATGTAAGATTTCAGAAATCGGTCCAGCTTGCGGAGCCCCATCCTAAAACCCCGACTTCGCCCTGACAAGCCGCTCAACGTTTACCGAGGCTGAATCAGAAGTTCGGGCTTTTCCAGGACTAAATAATGCCCGTGGTCTGCCGTCACAATCAGCAAAGACTCGTCCCAATTGCTGTGCTGCTCAACCCAGTCCGTGATGGTTTTCACGGCCGCGTCCCCACTGATGACCGCTCCAATTGAGTTATCGATGTTATTGTCGTGGTTTGCCCAGTCGACATCCCCTGGTTCAACCATCAACCAGAACCCTTTGGGATTCTTCGACAGCACTGTCATTGCTGCCGCCGCCATATCACTGAGACTCGGGTTCTCTGCGAGGTCGGCAGGCTCGTACTCTTCAGCCCGATTCGATCGACCGATAGTCGGAACAAAATCACCGTCCGCCGTCGCGAAAGGAAGATGTCCCGCATACTTGCCGACACCGTAGAAGCCGAACAGCCGGTGGCCCTCTTTCGCGGCGCGCTCGGCAGCCTGTTGCAGGGCCGCCTTCCCTGCGACACCCGGTTTGCGGATGGATGTGACGTACTTCCCACCGTTTTCGACGTCGATCGCTTCCAGATCCGCATCTGTCAGATACGCATTTCCGGGGACAAAATTTTCACCAGCCGTCGACTTCCTGGGGTTTCCCGCAACCAGACGATTGTCACCGAAACCACCCCCGATCACGACATCCATCCCCGGCAGAGGAACGTCGGGATGACTGATCGACTTGCGTCCAATCATGTCACGAGTCAGATCCTGATAATCGTCGCGGTGGACGTTGTGCGCATAGGCGGAAGCGGGCGTCGCGTGGCTGATCGGCACACTCGAAACAGCTCCGACCGAAATCCCCTGTTCCTGCAGCAGATGAGCAATCGTGGGAACCTGATTTCCCGCGTAGTCCACATTCACCCCGTTATTATACGTCTTGATGCCTGCGGTCATGCTGACAGCGGAACTGGACGAATCAGTGTAGGCGTGTCGGATGGGTCCTTCTTTGTTTCCCGAAATGGGGTAGAGCAGGTCACTCCCGGCGGTCCAGGCGTTTGGTCCGCCGAGCGAAACAGAATAACCACCGAAAAGCGTTCCACCCGGGTTCAAGACAGACTGAAGATTGGTGTCAACCTGGGTTCCTTCATTGTGCGGACTGGTGCACATATAACCGAACTGGGACGTTCCATTGGCCGTATAGTCCTGAAAATGGAAACCCGTCCCGCGTCCCTCGGTATACGCAATTCGCTGAGTCTTGTAGATCGCTGCCGCTCGCGTCGTCTGCCAGTCCATACCGTCGAAAACGACCAGAAAGACGTATTTCTTGCCCTTGGCAAATCCCGCCTGCTGAATTTGAAAGAGATTCGTTTGATCGAGGTACTCGGCTTGGTCATTCAGCGTGTCAGGGGGGACACGACCATAAATCCGCTGGAGTTCCGTTTCACTACGGTAGGGACTCTTCTTGCCCGTGTAACTTCTCAGATCCACGCCGTCCGGAGCGTTGAGCGTTCCAAAAGTGTAGACGGGAATCAGGCGATTTGAGTGAGAACCCCACGATTTGTAGTTTGAGGGCTCATGTCCCCAGTGCCCAAAGTCAGCCTTGTTGTCCTCAATTGCCTTTTGCTGGATCTCGCGCATGTAGTCAGAACAATCCGCTCGTTCCGTCAGATTCAGCAAGCAAAGACCAACGCACAGGACCAGTCCGAATCCCCGCATGAAACGTCCTCTTATAAACTTCGCGATCTCTATTTCGTCGTCCATTCGGGCAGTGGAGCGATCTCAGGTGTCGGAACGTTTCCTGGCCCGGGACGACCGCTATCCTGCAATCGACTGATGCAGCGTACCGTCATATCGTTCTGAACCGCGATCTGACAGCTCAGGCGTACGCCACTTGCCCCTTTCGCCTGAAGGATATTCTTTTCTGCGACGGTCATCTCTTCCGGTTCGCCTGCCAGAATTTCGACGCGACACGTCGTGCACCGGGCGACACCCCCACAGGCATGCAACTGGTCCACACCCGCATCTTCCACCAACGCCAACACCAGACGCTTGCCCTCTGGAACGTCAAACTCTCCAAAACCTTCCACGGTCAACTTGGGCATGTGTCTCTCTCCTTCTTCGTTTGCAATCAAAATTTGGTGTCGTCGGGTTGCCACGATGCAGCAAGGTCGTCATGAAGTCAATCCAACCGCGCTGCGATTCATGACTCGACTTTCTGCCGGCAATAGTCCTCTGGTGAGAACCGCAGGGGATCGTATTGCACAAACGTCTCTTTAGCGGCACGCCCCTCAGCAGGGAAGCAAGCCGCAACATCCCACAGAAGGGATCTGGCTATGGCAACTCCGTGAATCGTCCACAGAATAAATCGCCCGCAAAATAAATCGGCCACCGAGCGCCGGCTTTCACAGTTGCCATTCCGATGAGTTATACCGAGTCTCAGTGATTTTCGTCGCCGCAGCTCTCAGTGTCGCTGTCACATCCACCACTCTGGCCTGCCACGTCTCACTCAGAATTTTCCTCAGCGCCACAGACCCCAATGGGATGTTGACGACAAAATCGCGATGACTCCGACCTCGCCGGTAATCCGGCTGTCGACTCGGGAATGCGAGGCACCGGGCGAGCAGGTCCAGATCGAAATCGTAGAGCAGTGTTCCCTGATGGAGAAACGCATTCTTCAGCCAGCGCTGCGCGTTCCCCGAAAACTTCTGATTGTTCCAGACCAGATCACTCGTTCCACACACTTCAACCTGAGGCCCTTGCTGACTCAGTGCCACAGCGATCCGTTCCATCAACTTTGTCGTGACGCCACCCACCCCCAGTGTGCGATGTAAATTGGTGATGGGGAGCGCCAATGAATAGCACAGGCACCCCGGTCCGATCAGCACCGTCCCACCGCCACTTGCCCGACGAAAAATCCGGATCCCAGCGTCCGCACACGCCTTTACATTGACTTCCGTTTCGACACGGTTCGAGCGTCCCAGCACCACAAAGTACTCTTTCGGCTCCCAGAACCGCAGGCAGGCTTTCGCGGGTTCCGCCTCGACATCCGCGAGAAGCGCCTCCTCCAGAGCCAGATTGTCAGCCGGTGTCGGCAATGTCTCGTCATACCCCAGCACAGAGGCAGGCCAGGAAATTTCGGGCAGGTGACCGTCAGACATGAATTCGCCAGTGATGAAGGGTTCGTCGATCGATCACGAGGAAGGGGCTCTCCTGAAACGCCACGCTCGCGTGTTCTCGTGCGAGTTCCCGCCAGCCATAGAAGACCCGTTCGCCGTGTATTCAGGCTTTGACGGATCCGGATCCACAGCAGAAAATAGCGAGTTCGAGGGAAGTCACAACCCACCCCGCTCGCCACGCCCGGCCCCCGGTCCGTGCAGCCCAGTCACTCCCTCGAGGACTGAAACCTGTTCCTCAGACGGAGAAATCCCGTCAACAAATCAACAGAGAGACCCCAACCAGACAAGGGGTGCGGGGATTGCTTGTGGAACATCATGCGCTCCTGTGTAAGACATCGGGAAATCGCGTCACCCCTTACATTGAATCATGCCGAATCCAGCCGGACGAGAAGTCCCGTCCGACGCCACGTTCTCACAGTCCATTTAATGACAATGGCACGGACAATCCTCAGGGACTGCCCGTGCCATTTTGTTTCGTTCGTGGGATGGTCTTCCGCCACAATTCAAGCTGCGGTCTCCCTCCGATGCGTCAGCCCATCACAGATGGATGGTTCGACCGTCGACGGCGAACGCCGCCTCCTTAATCGCTTCCGCGAGGGTCGGGTGCGCGTGACTGGTACGAGCGATGTCCTCGCTGCTGGCACCAAACTCAATCGCAGCGGCCGCTTCGGCGATCAGGTCCCCGGCGTGAGCACCGATAATGTGGACGCCCAGAACTCGATCGGTCTCGGCATGAGCCAACATCTTGACCCGTCCTTCGGTTCGGCCAATCGCCTTGGCGCGACCGTTCGCCAGGAACGGGAAGATTCCTTTCCGATAGGGAATTCCCGCTTCCTTCAGCTGCTCTTCGGTCTTGCCGACACTGGCAATTTCCGGATCGGTATAGACGACGGAAGGAATCGCGTCGTAGTTCACGTGGCAGTATTTGCCCGCGATCGACTCGGCGGCGGCAACCCCTTCGTCTTCGGCTTTGTGAGCGAGCATCGGGCCGGGGATACAGTCTCCCACGGCGTAAATCCCGGGTACAGAGGTTTCAAACGTGTGAGGATCAACTGTGATGAATCCACGCTGATTGCGAGCGATATTCAGCTTTTCCAGGCCAATCTCATTGGTGTTCGGAAGTCGTCCGACAGCAAGGAGGACGCGATCACATTCCACCGGTGGCTGACCATCGCATTCGACAACGCACTTTTGTCCGACCACGCGGGCTCCCGTCACTCGCACACCCAGCCGGAACTCAAGTCCCTGCTTCTGCAGAGTCTTCTGTGCTTCCGTCGCAATCTCGGTGTCCATTCCCGGTAGGATGCGGTTCAGATACTCGAGAACGGTCACTTTGGAACCAAGTCGCGACCAGACGCAACCCAGTTCCAGTCCGATCACGCCGGCACCAATCACCACCAGATGCTGTGGGACGGTGGGGAAGCCCAGAGCTTCGGTGCTCGTCCCAATCAGGTTGCCGTCGACCTCGACACCTTTCAGTGGTGCAGAGTAGCTGCCGGTGGCGATCAGAATTTTCTTGGCGTCAATTTCGACGGGCTCGGCGCCTTCAACCGCGACTTTCCGTGGAGCGACAATCCGCCCCTTGCCGGTGTAGCGTGTGATCTTGTTCTTGCGGAACAGGCCTGCAATCCCTGTCGTCAGACCAGTAACGACGGAATCCTTCCGTTTCATCATGGTGGCAAGATCCAGCTTGACCCCGTCGACGCCGACGCCGTACTCCTTCAGATGATGCTGAGCCATCTTGTAGAGTTCGCTCGCTTCGAGCAGCGCTTTGCTGGGAATACAACCAATCCGCAGACAGGTCCCCCCCAGGGCCCCTTCCTGCTCGACGCATCCGACATTCAGTCCCAATTGCGCCGCACGAATCGCCGCAACGTATCCGCCGGGCCCGGCACCAATGACAACCAGATCATGTTGAGGCATTTTCGATTCCAGCATTCAGTTGAAACAACGAGACAGCAACCTCGTGTCCGGACACTGCTTCGGCCCCGGGCGACCAACGAAGTCTTGCTGCAAAGGTAGGGTCTAAAAGTTGACCGGGGCGCCCTCGCATTGAGGACGCCCCGTGTTGTAACTCAATCATTTCTCGCGGACGAGCATTCCGTGGGGATTTCGCCAGTCAGACTTCATCCCACTTTGAACGCGCTTTCATCCGTGATCGATCAGACGTCGAGAAGCAAACGAACAGGATTCTCGAGACAATCCTTGATCCGCTTCAGGAATGTAACGGCTTCGCGACCGTCCACGATCCGGTGATCGTAGGTCAGTGCAAGATACATCATCGGTCGGATGACGACCTGTCCGTTCAGAGCGATCGGACGATCCTGGATGGCATGCATCCCGAGCACTCCGCTTTGTGGCGGATTGACGATCGGGGTTGAGAGCAGCGATCCATACACCCCACCATTCGTGATAGTGAACGTTCCGCCGGTCAGTTCCTGAGGACTGAGAGTGTTCCCTTTGACCTTGTTGGCGAACTCGGCAATGGCCTGCTCGATCTGCGCGAAGCCCATCCCTTCGGCATTGCGAAGCACGGGAACGACCAGTCCCTTGCCGCCACCAATCGCGATCCCGATATCGAAATAGTTATGGTAAACGATCTCGTTACCCTGGATCTCAGCGTTAATCGCAGGGAAGGTCTGCAAGGCATCGATCGCGGCCTTCACGAAGAAGGACATGAACCCGAGCTTGATCCCGTAGCGCTGCACGAACGCGTCCTGGTGCTGCTTTCGCAGATCCATGATGGCCGTCATGTCGACTTCGTTAAAGGTCGTCAGCAATGCCGCGTTGGTCTGAGCTTCGACCAGCCGCGAGGCAATTCGCTTGCGGATCGGACTCATCGCCTGTCGCTTTTCCGAGCGGTCCCCAGCGACGATCGTTCGTGCTGGAGCAGGGGCTGGAGCCGGTTTGGCGACAGCGGGAGCGGGTGCCTTCGGTGCAGCAGCCACTTGACGCTGAACGTCTTCTTTCAGCAGCCGCCCGCCGGGTCCCGTTGGGGTCACCTGGGATGGCTTCAGACCGTTCTCGGCCAGAGCAGCAGCGGCCGACGGCATGACGCGAATGTCACCTGTCGCGGCCGGCTTGGCAGCACTGGCAGCGGCGGGTGCTTCGGCTTTTGCAGGTGCGGCAG
Organism: Schlesneria sp.; assembly: GCF_036405755.1. NCBI lineage: Bacteria > Pseudomonadati > Planctomycetota > Planctomycetia > Planctomycetales > Planctomycetaceae > Schlesneria > Schlesneria sp. Next base: position 729 of record NZ_DASWWZ010000671.1, on the reverse strand, counting down.
CCGGAGCTGCGGCGACAGCCGTTTCGTCGATCAAGGCGATCACAGCGGGAAGCTCAATCGTATCGCCAGCGTTGAACATCAACTTGGTGACCACACCCGTTTTGGGTGCGGGCCATTTCGTTGTGGCCTTATCACTTTCCAGCTCGACGATGTCTTCGTCGGCCGTGATCTGCTCACCAACCTGCTTGAGCCATTCAACGACGACGACCTCCGAGACGGAATCGCCAAAATCACCTTTCTTCAGCTGTACTTCGACTGTCATGAGACTTCGTCATCCTTTGCCTGTCAGGAACAGAGCGTATTTTCAATGCAGAGAATCAATGCTGAGACGTCAAACTGTTTTTCGACTAGTGCGAGGTCGCAGGTTTTGTCGAAGCGCCGATCACCTTGGTCAAAATCTCGTTTTGTTCGAGATCGTGACTTTTGTGCGATCCCGTTGCCGGACTGGCCGAAGCGGGTCGAGACACGCATGACAGCGGATAGCGTCGGAAGAGCGATTCGCCCCAGTGAACTCGCAGGAACCGCCAGGCACCCATGTTCTCGGGTTCTTCCTGTGCCCAGACGACCGGCGTCCCATCAGGATAGGCGGACAGAACTTCTTCCAGCTCTTTATCCGGAGTCGGATAGAGCTGCTCAAGCCGCAGAATCGCCACGTCGTTTCTCTGCAGTTCTTCGCGGCGGGCCGCCAATTCGTAGTAGATCTTGCCCGTGCACAGCACGATCTGACGA
>NZ_DASWWZ010000670.1:0-19221 GCF_036405755.1 Schlesneria sp. | reverse complement strand
CGTCCCTTTTCCCGCGACTCAACTCGAAAAGCGATGCCCATTCTTAATGCAGCAACATCGTGTTCATCTAGGCGAATTACATCATCTTTGGCATCCGCAGTAACGTATTCGCGAAATTTCCGGGCCTGGAAGCGATGCATATGGCGAGCGTCGTTGGAATCGACAATTTGTGACTCAAATTCACTCAAATCGTGCATCGACAAGTCGACCTTTGCCAGAAGAGCAAAACCCCGGCAAATTGTTAACGCAAGTTGCCGTTCCGAAACATTCGTCGCATCGCATAGCCCACGATCAAACGCCTTTCCAACGAGTATGTTCACGGTCTGGTCTGGCACACTCACCGACACAGAAAACGACTGCTCGATCTCAGACATCGTTGGTACAGCCGCAACGTGGGTGAGGTCGCACCGATCGAATTCAATCCGCAGCAGCACTTGCGAACTGAGACTTCCATCCAAGCGAGGTTCGATCACCGGGATTATTCGTGGCAACCATGTCTTGAGCATCACCCAACGATCATAGCCATCTGGATGTCCGTCCTTCGACGGTGCCACGTGACACCACCATGCTCTGTTTGCCGAAAGATATGTGAACGGCAGCCCGTTGTCCTTTGAGAATGTTTCTACTGTGTAGATCTTCCCCACATCGTCACTGGGTAGAAGCGAATCGCTGTAGCGTCGAACTACCTCCATCTGCCCATCAACTGTTGGTATGGCGTGACGATCGTTCGCTCTTGCGATTGAAGCCCGAACTCCGAGCACAAAGCTCGAATCCACAAATATGGTGCCAACTGAATGCCGCAAGTCCCGAGGAATCTGTGAATGCGTTACCATGTGTCCGTCATTGGAATCAACCCACGCGACCAAATTCAGCAGGCCATTGATGTTATGGATCTGAATCCCATAATCGATCAAGCGTTTCTCAGCATCCAGAATTTTGAACAACTTTAGAGCATTAAATTCACGTATCCAACTCAACGTGGTCAGGTCGGGCGCCGAAATAACATGAACAGCCCAGTTGTCTTCATCGATCTCTGGCAATAGCAGCATGATCCCTCGGCCGATGCCACAATGGACCAACAAGGTCACGCCGCGACGAAAATGCGAAAGCTTTTTGGCTTCGGCTACCACCGCACGAATCCGAGTGACAATCATCTCTACGTGCTCTCCTGGAGTCGGATCAAAACCAGCACAACCGGTTTCGCGGAAATCAGTGAGGGTGTCTACAAGGAAGAGGAAATGGAGATAACATCCGAAATCCGGCGAGATCATCAACTCCGCGATTGGGAGGTCAGTCCGGTTTGAAAAGTGAACCGGTGCTTTGGGTAAGCTGCCGAGAAGACGTAGGCGGCCAAATAAGCCTGAGTAGTCGAGCGCAACGGAACGAAGCAATTCGTTTTGGTGACCGTAGAACTGCAGAAAATCGATAACGACCGCACGGATCGCATGGGTGACGGCCGTCGGGAGAACGAGAGCGAGTCGTCCTCTTTCCTTCAAAATCGGAAAGCGTTGGAGCGGGGAGTTTTCCACTGGCTGACAGCGCAAATCTGACAGAAGACGATCGTCCAAAATGAACGAATCAAGATCGTTCGTACCGATTCCGGTTGCTGACAACTCTTCGCTGCTGACGATGACAGTCTCACTGCTTACATCCGAGATGAACCCGTTGTCTATTGTCTGCAGCGGAAATGGATTGCCGACATCGTAACGCTTCAATCCTGCTCGGCCACATACCATGTCGGACAATTTTAGAAGAGAAAGGACTTGCCGACGAATCGATTGAAACGCTGGGGTGTTAGGAAAGGTTTCGACGACATTAACGATGCGTTGCGCATAAAACGCACCAGATTCCCAGATACCTTCAACGACGCGAAAATTTCCCTCGGAGGTTGTAACGAGTGAAACAAAGACATCCTCAGCAGGGTCCTCCATGCATCCACAGACACCCTCGCCAAGCTCGTTGAAACATCGAACAAAATCAGTTGATGTCGGTATGGAGTCGCCACCCCCGTATGAGACGGCGAGATGGACTAAAGCCTCAAGGCGACCGCAGTTCGATTGAAGGCGCTGATCTAGTAACATTGTTCCGAAGAAGGACGCGGCTGCGATTCGATCGCTTTTGAGCAGTATTTGCTTTGTGATCGGATTCTGTTCCAGAAGCAGATCTGGCCTCATTTCAACTTCTGTATCGCTGGTTGTGCTTAAGCCAGCCCGTGCTTCGTTGTCGTGATTCATTTCGCCTGTACCCAAGTGGGACGACATCTCGCCTTCTCTATAGACATTTATTCGATAGAAAGTGTCATTTGAATTGGAGAGCTGGGCTTTCTTGCATCGTCCATATCACCTTACACAACATGCGGAGATCTCCGTTGATCATTGTGATCACTTCGCATCCAGTATTTGTCGCCCTTTAAAGGGCCGCAACTCAGTCCGCGTTTCCACCATTGGAAGAGCTTCTGAATGGTCATTGATTCTCGTGCGGTCGCGATTAGATTTGCCTACTCCGGAATCGCCTCCATCAACTCTTCTCCTTGATTCCGGACGTTGCCGACCTCTTTCGAGACGGCCCAAAACTGCATCTCATCAGATGGAAACTGAGTCAGGAGCGTCTCCACTGCTGGTACATCCTTAATCGACGTATCGAGCCACGGGGCGATCTGGTCGTCCGTGAGGATGACGGGCATGCGATCGTGCAGTTCGCTCATCATTTCGTTGGACTCTGTTGTGCAAATGGTGCAACTGACGATCTCCGTGCCTTCGGGCGACTTCCACCATTCGTGCAGACCCGCCATCGCCATCGGCTGACCGTTTGTCCGCGTGATGTAATACGGTTGTTTGTTCTTGGCGTCCAGTTTCTTCCACTCGTAGAATCCGCTCGCGATCACGAGGCACCGCCGGGCCTTGAAGGCGGATCGGAACATCGGTTTGGTGGCGACGGTGTCCGATCGGGCGTTGAACGTGGAGGCCGCAAGCTTCAAGTCCTTTGCCCATGACGGAATAAGCCCCCACCGAGCGGCGAATGCCTCGCGTCCATCCCGTGCACTCTTCACGCAAATTACCTCTGTGGTGGGGGCGACGTTGTATCGAGGTGCCCACGCGATTGAGTCGTCAAAGCGAATCACATCAAAGAGTTCCTGCAGATCCTGGGGCGTAACCTTCGAGGTGATGCGGCCGCACATGACGTTGCCTTCCGGGAGTGAACAACCTGAGAATGAAGTGTCACCAAATCGAAATCGGCAGTCAAACTGGACGCCAATGGACCTCGCTGTTATCCATATTGATTCTGGCGCACTCCATATTTCGATTCGAGAGGAACAGCTTTGGTGCACGAGGGCGCTTCGACCTCTTTCCTGTTTCGTTGCGATCGCTGTATTCCCAGCAAACCCATCGGATCGTTTCTCTCGGCTGCGCTTATTGACTGGCTCGGTGTGGCGGCTCTGTTGCCCTGCTGGTCGTGTTCTTCACGAATCGTGATCGATACAGCCGCTCCAGACAATTCCCACGCCGGGCATTTCTTCATCTGCGTTGGTTGCGGCCGCCATTGGCTAATTGAACGCGGCGGCAACCCCGAGACGCTCGTTATCCGAGTTAGTCTACCTGACCCTCCATCGGGGAGATCCTGGACGTGGTCGCGGCGGCGGGAAACGTCTGACGACGCTTGGGACGCCTACGTCGAAGACATGCTGAGAACAGGCGAGGAACCGGTTTCTCGTGAGGACTGGGAGCGGCGGCAATAAATCAGCGAAGTAGTAGACTCGCCGTGCAGTTGGGTGAACGGTCGGCTGGGGAATCTCCTTGCGATTGACTCGACCTTCGTCAGATTGGCGGATCTCGGTTGCTGCAGTACAGTCAATGTGACTCAATGCGACCCTCGAGGCCAACGTATTTGAGAAGAACGGGGGTGTCTCTCATGAACGAAATTCGAGCTACCAATTTGCAGAGCAGAAGGATTGGAATGTGCCAGATCGCTCGACTCGTCTGCTGGGCTGCGGTAATCATCGCTGCGGGAGTAGGAAACGCGTTTGGCGACGTAGATCCGATCGAAGCATCGTTGACCGCAGCCAAAGAGAAGTACGAAGCAGAATTCGAGGCCGCCCAAGCGGGGATATTAGAGACGCTGAATACCAGGGCTGCATCGGAGCAGGAAGCTGGGAATCTTAAAGCGATCGAGGTTACGCATGCGGAAATCGTGGCCTTCGAAGAGAAGGCTGAGTTCCCGCCGTCATTGAGCGCAAAGGCCAAGAAGGCATTCGACTCGCGATGTAGGATTGCAGCTGCGAAACTCGAGCAGGCGTACGAAGACGCAATTAAGCAGTACACCAAAGAGGGCAATCTCGCCGTCGCAAAAGCGATCCGCAAAGAGAGAATGGAGTTTTCGAAGCCCTCAGACTTCCAGAAATTCGAAGGACACTGGTTCGTTCGGTTTAGGAATGTGGTGCACACCTACAAGATATCAAGAGATGGTGAAGTGAAGTTCGGTGAAAAGACCTACGACCGGATTGGTCAGCTCTACCGCAACAAAGGTGATGTGCTGCTGAAGTTTGAGGAGGGCAAACTTGAGCGGTTCACGATCGTTCGAGGAAAGTTGATCGTGTTTCATTATCATCCGGAGGGGCTCTATGCTGCTGGCAAGCCACCCAGCGATAAAGGCGAAGGGGTGTTGATTAAGTGAACGAGCCAAGTCGCAAAGCCTGTGAACTGCGAATTTGGCCTGTCGACCGCCGTTGATTTGCGGGAGAGAAGTGAGTTGAGTAACGACGACAACGTAGGGCGAGAGCTTCCTAACTCACCCGCTGAAGTCCGGATTCTTGAGCAAGCTATCGAGCGACTTTTGAACAAGTTGCCTGAGCAGTGGCAATCCATTGACCAACAAACGCTGACGTCCACTGAGCAGCGAACGCTCTTCCTTTTAACGGCTGCGGGCCTCGTCGAGCGTCAGCTCAAGTTTCGTGTCGCAAGTGTTCTCGGAACCTTCGCGGCCGACGTTGAAGTCGTAGCGACTGGCGAGTTTGGCTTCGTGCAAGCCTTGCAGCCGGTGATCACTCAGATGTGGTCCGCATCTCGGGACGAATATGAACGGTGGATGAAGGAGCACGGCGACTTCCCTACCTTTCCATTTGAGCTGGTGGTGGAGTTTTGGAGGTTGACGGACCAGGGTGTCATTGCCAAGCAGGATCTGGCAACGGGGGTGCACGACCGCCTGTACGTGTTCGACTATGTTTTGAAGCGGGGAAGCTGTGTCGACCGGCCGCCTGATAAAGGACGCGGCAGGCTTCTCAAGATGACCCGCACAGATGGTTCGACTTCTGAGACATCGTCGAGTGACCTGCCCCAAGTGGCCGTTGCCAATTGGGACGCCGGGTGTGAAGTGTTCGCACAGCGATTTTCGAGCATGTTGGCAGAAGCTATGGCAGCTAAGCAGATGGAGCCGCCGTCAATCTTACCAGTAGTCTCTTTCGAGCCGTGCCAAGTGCAAATCGGAACCGAGTGCTATGCATTAAAGGAAGATGCTGCTCATCTCCTGCATACATTAATTCTCCACTACGGTGAGCGGATGAGCGATCCCGAGATCGTCAGCGCCAGTGAATTTCTGAAGATCACGTATTTGGAACGACCACGCCTGCAGTCCGTTCGCAACTCGATTCCGGCACCAGTGAAAACGTGGCTGGATACGAACAATGGGGGCACGAAGCTGCGCCGCCCAGTTTAGGTTCTGCGCACTGCGACAAATTTTGCGCGTAGGTGTGCAGGGGGTAATTCGCTGAGATAGGACGCATTGAGCGGTTCCTCATTCTCATCGGAAACCTTTTCGTCGTGCACGTAGACCCCGCCCGCTATCAGACGCCTCCCGAGATTGCAGCACGCTACGGCTGCAAGCCTGAGACCGTCATTGGCTGGATTCGGTCGGGTGAACTGAAGGCGATTAACCTGGCAAAGCGCGGGGCCATGAAGCCTCGGTTCCGAGTTTCTCCCGATGCACTCGAAGCTTTTGAACTCGCTAGAAGCGTCGTCCCCAGGGAACCGACGGTAAAAAGGCCACCCCGCGACCTCAATATCAAGAGGTTCGTCTGATGGGCAACCGACCCCAACAAAAGATGATTCGGGTCAACCCAGACCAGCCATGCCCGGTTTGCGGCAAGCCTGATTGGTGCCTTCGCTCTCCTGACGGTGATTCTGCAATCTGTCCACGGGTTGAAGAAGGGGCGATCAAGCGAGCAGGGGAGGCAGGTTGGTTCCACGTCCTCAATCACAATGGCAATTGGCAATCACCGCGTCAGTCCCCGGCCAGATACTCCCCGCCGACAACCCCAGCACGTGACTGGTCTGCTGCAGTAAGGGGATGGCAGACGTCATGCGGCGAACAACTGGATGATCTCGCCACTCAGCTTGGGGTGACGCGAGAATCGCTTGAGTTGCTGGGCGTCGGCTACGACCGGGTTCGCAAGTGCTGGACGTTCCCTGAGAAAGACTGCAATGACAAGATCATCGGGATCCTTCGCAGGGACCGTGATGGTGAAAAGAAGATGCTTCCGAATAGCCGCCGTGGCCTGTATGTCCCCAGCAATTGGAGCGCTCTCCCTGGACCGATGCTACTCGTAGAAGGGGCCTCGGATACCGCCGCTGTCTTATCGATGGAACTGTGCGGAATCGGTCGCCCTTCGAACACCGGCGGAGTCGATCATTTGATCGGTCTTCTTGAAGATCAACCTCTCGATCGAGAAATCATCGTCGTCGGTGAATGGGATCGAAAGTCAGATGGAAGTTGGCCTGGTCGTACTGGGGCAGAATCCACGGCACGTCAGCTTGCACAGGCCCTCGAGCGACCCATTGGTTGGGCGCTCCCACCAGATCGATCGAAGGACACTCGAACGTGGCTGAGAACGGCACCGCAGGGTTTACCCATCGATCGACTGGGAGGCTTGTTCCTCTCCGGGCTCAATGTCCATTGGCTTTCGCCACCCCCACTGTATTCCACCGCCTCTCAGATCGAACCCGAAGTCTCACTCCCATGTTGGCGCGATGCCATGTTGGCGGTGCGTATTCAGCATTTGGCCGTTCCCGGCTGTTACCTCGATGCCAGTCCCACGGGATCCGGCAAATCGCTCGTTGATGTGAGGACGCTCGTTCACGCCACCCTTCTGGAGATTGCATGATGCGAGCTCTCCTCGTCTACCCAACACACGAAAACTGCAACGAAGTCGCACATGACGCGGCCCGCCATGGTCTTGACGTGGCTGTCTATCCGGGACGCATCACAAAAGGTGATGCTCCCAACTGCTGGAACCTGGATGCCGACGACGCCGAGAGGATGGGCTTCCCCGTCGTGAAAACGGTCTGTCCCACGTGTCCGCACCGTCGCAAATGCGGAGAAGTTGGATACTTAGCCAAGATCATCATTGCTCAGCAGGCCACTGTCGCTGTCTGTACGCATGGTCGTGCAGAGCACTCAGGCTTTCGGGAGCTCTGTGCTAATCGGCAGTTTGTCTCGATCCATGAAAACGCCATTGCCCTCTTGAGACCCCGTTGCGAGTGCACTGCGGCCGATCTCCTGCTGATCCAAACGCTCTTTAGACGGCTGCTCAATGATCCCAAGTCTCTGGACTGGTTTGGTGACGACCTCAAAGTCGATGACGAAGGTGTCCCATACCATGACCAGGAGGTCGCGGTTCGGAGAGAACGTCTCTATGACTTCTGTCTTCACATGGCGGAGATCGTGGACGACCTGCAGGTCCGACTTGATGAAGCTGAACAGCTCACGGAATGGGTCGTTCCTCCCGTAAGATCTCGTCCCCCAGGAATCGAGCGTCTGCTGTTTGGTATGTGCAGATTCCTCGGGTTACCGTTCCGAGGTGGAGCATGGCGTTTCGTCTTGGCAGCGTCGGCCGGAGAATTGACGTCGGCCGCGATCCTGGTCGCCACTCAGCACGCTTCCGACAAGCGAAAGGCTCAGTCCCATCTCACCGTGGCAGGCAAGTCGCTGATTGGTTTCCGGTACAACCCACCGTCTTTTGCCTGCACGACGTGGTTCAACGATGCGACTGTCACAGCCGACGTGCTGACATCGGTCTTGAACCATTCCGTCCAAAATAAGACTCCCCCCGGACGCATCGAGCTCCAAAAGAAGGCCGTACAGGTTCTTAGAGACATCACGCGTCAGACCTTGCCCCAAAGCGTGGCAGGGATCATCCGTGGCGTGTTGACGGATCGGCCTCAGTTCACGCGGGTGGGAATCATTACGCATCGACCCCACATCAAATCGATCTTGTCCCTGGAGCCGGAGTTCCGTCAGCGTATTGTCAAAACATCCTACTTCGGTTCCGGCGATGAACGATCCTCCAACGCATGGCACCGGGAGTGTGATTTCATTGTGGTGGCAGGTACCCCACGCCTGCGGCCCGATGCCATCCGTGATTACTTGATTCAAATCGGTCGAGTGGGCGCAGCTGCCCGCGGTGCCGAGTGGGGACCTATTCGCTGGATTGGTCAAACAGAGAGCGGGGAAAGGGTCACAGTCGCGACGGGCGGGTATCTCGACGCGGAGTGGCGACAGGCCTACCTCGATCTCGTTCGTGCGTCACTCGTTCAGGCAATTGGACGAGGACGTGGCATCCTGGCCGATGGGTGTGAGGTGCTCGTACTCAGTAACGAGGAGTGCGGCATACCGATCTCGGATAGCGAAGTGACACCACTTAACCTAACTGAATTATCTGTCTTATCAGAACTCAAGCGCGCAACGGCTGTTTCTCCTATAAATACTTATATAGCAAAAACGGCCGTTAGCACTGAGACGATCGCTAGTGCAATCGGTCTCTCGGTTCGACGTACACGGGTGATCCTCAGTTCGCTTGACGAGCGTGGACTCGTCGTTCGTGTGGGTGAAAGAGGTGGCTGGCTACCTTTTAACAACGGTGGGTCTGATGTGACTTACGGCGACGCGTAACTGCCAGATTCTCGTTGCATTCGTCTTAAGTCGTTTATGCATAGTAGCTTGTGAACAGTGTTTTCGTAGGTACCTCCTGCGCGATCGACGTAAGTTACCTCAGCGGGGGACCCAACTAGATTAGAGAGAGTTTGTTTTTGCTGTCCGGTCCTATTTTTCAGGGAGATTTACGTGGTTTTCATCGGTTTTTCGGACAACCAGATCCTCAATTTCTGGTGGCGGGCGCTTGTCCTGGTTCCGCTGGTAATCCTCGTCACGCGAGGGTGCGATTCCCAACCGCAGACACCCATGCTCGTGGCGACGCACGCTCTTCGAATGGGATCTCGACTGGCCCATTTCACCGCGCTCGTTTGATCGAAACCAAGGGGCGTTCAGTCCAACTACAGACTTTCACGGAGGAAGTACGAAATGCAAAATGAAGTCAGGATCCATCCCGCAGCGATGCTCTTTCCGGAGATGCCCAAGAATGAGCTTGAAGCGCTCGTAGAGGACATCCGCGAGAACGGGGTTCGCACTCGACTCCAGTTCATCGGCGAGACATGGGACGATGCCCAACTCCTCGACGGCAGAAACCGTTTGAAGGCATTGCAAGAGGTCGGATTGGCCTACCGTGAATATTCGGATCTGATCCCGGCGGCGGATATTGCGGACCCAATAGATCATGTGTTGTCTCTGAATCTCCACCGGCGCCATCTCACGGAATCACAGCGAGGCATGGTGGCCGCGAACGTCGCCACACTTAAAGTGGGTGCCAACCAGCATAGCTCAATTGAGCTACCCTCGACCCAGGCAGCAGCGGAACGACTCAATGTGAGCGTCGCGACGGTGAAACGTGCCCGGAAGGTGAAAGAGAAAGCTGTCCCGGAGATCACGGCGGCCGTCGAGTCCGGCGAGGTCACCGTCGGGGCGGCGGCGGGAGTCGCGGAACTGCCCGTCGATGAGCAATCTAAGCTCGCCGCAGAGGGACCGAAAGCGATCAGGGCCAAGGCGGCATCTCTCCGACGCGAAACGAAAGTGGAAGCGGCTCCTGTGGAGCAAGCAGTGGAAGTGCGTGGTTTGCTGTTCGACCCCACGCAGTTTGATGAGGGGATGCGTGATCCAGACGTCGTTCGAGATTCAAGTAAGGAAAAGGAAACGGCGGACAACTCGATTGCCAAGTTGATGTCCGATGCAGAATCACTTCAGAAACAGCTTGAGAGGACGATGAATGCCATTGATACGTTCTACGGAATAGAAGCGAGGCCGACTCCGCGATCAGTCGTTTCACATTTCCATCGAGCGCATAAAGACCTCACCACCGCCCGCGATGCGTTACGTCACATGAAGCGACAGTGGGAGTCCGGTCTGAAGGGTCAGTCGTAAACCGATCAAGGAAGGAGAATTGAAAATGGAAGTTGATATGTGGTTTACCAACGGGGCAATTGAGACAGATGTGTCAGATATTCGATTCAGTCCGAGTGACGAAATTGACCCACATCGGATGCAATCACCAAAAGCCTTGAATCGTCGCAACTCTGGCAGCAACGAATCCCAGTCGGTCGAGTGGTATTCCGAAGGCGAAGAGCGAACCGTCGAAGTTGGCGGTGTCCAGGTCACAGTGCGATTTATTGGGCGGAAGGGCAGGCGCTGTCGAATCGCAGTGGTGGCACCTCCTGGGGCTGTATTTCGTTCCAATACTCATTAGAGTTCACACGAGTGCTCTCACGGCACAATCAAATTGTCAGCAAAGTTGGGCAACGCATGAAATTCATTGGGCGGCTGAAGCGGAAGTCAAAGTTTTCGACACGCATTTCTTGAACTCCAGAAGACCACATCCATCAATGAATCGAGAACTACCTGATTTTGGAAAGCCACCATTAACTGAGGTGGCTCTTTCGGTTCAATTTGAGCCGCTCGAAAAACTACGCACCCCTCAAATTGGGCTGATCTGGAACGAATTTCGACAGCGATTCCCAATCACGGAGGAGCATGTTCCTATCGAGCCGGCGTTTGAGCAGTTTGGCGCCCTGAAATCAATGGGTCCACAGGTTCGATTCGAGATGGTGGAAACGCTGCCGGTGCCTCGCATTTGGTTTCTGAATGAACCGGGAACTGAATTGATCCAGATTCAACCGGACCGATTTATCCACAACTGGCGGAAGGGGGGTGAAAGAGACACATACCCCCGATACGAACTGCTTCGGAAAACCTTCAAAACAGAGCTGGAAACGTTTCGCGAAATTGTTGCGCGAGAACAGTGCGGCGTCATACATCCAAACCAATGCGAAGTCACCTACGTCAATCACATCGTTGCTGGCCAAGGTTGGTCCCAGCACAGCGAAATCGCAGAGGTGTTGACTATTTTCCCGTCAGGCAACTGCGAGGCGGGGGAACTGGAAAATGTCAACTTCTCAGCAAGGTTTATCCTAAGAAACGACGAACAAAAACCAATAGGGCGACTTCACGCGACAGTGCAGCCGCTCGTTCAGCGTGAAAGCAATCGATCGATGATCGCGTTTACCTTAACAGCGCGTCTTCGACCCGACGGAGAGAGCGATGAAAGTGTCTTGAGTAGTTTGGATAGAGGGCGTGAAGTGATTGTTCGATCGTTCGCGCAATTGACGACGCCCCAAATGCACAAGATTTGGGAACGCAAAGATGGCTGAATTGCTTGACCGTAAAGGCGCACCGCGTGAACGTTTAACAAAATGTGACTCCGAAGTCGCTATCGTGAGCTCCGCAACTCCGAACGGAGATTTTCTTTTAACATCACGTGCAACATCGCTTAAGCGATACTGTTTGCCGCTTTTGGATCAAAAGCTCATTGTAACTTATCCAAGCCCGCTTCCTGCGTGGCTACCTGCGGTTGTTGCAAAACTCGATGAATTGGGGAACCTTCCGTCCAACTGGAACTCTTATGGTGCGGATCAGATTAAACGTCATTGCCTTTTTGCAGCTGTACAGCTGATGTCGGCGGTAATGAACGACGACACGCCAGTGCCGTTTATTGTCCCGACGAATCGCGGAACTGTGCTACTTGAGTGGCACAAACGTGGTGTTGACTTAGAGATCGATGTTCTGGGGCAAGATCGTTACTACGTTACAGCTGAAGACGAATCGAATGGACTTTTCTGGGAGCGTGATGTGTCTGCCGACTTGTCGGCCATCGTGGGAATGATCAACCGACTCTCGTAATACAAACCTAGGGCACTGAGATTGCAATGGAGAATGCTCCCTACACGGACGATCCTTCAATTTCGAATGACGATCGTCTTTGGCGTCGAATCCCTCCTTGGCATTTTTATTTCGATGAGAATCTCGGACGATGCCGTCCTTCAAAAGCGGCATTTGAGGACGATCAAGATGGCCAACCCATGTCAGTGTCGCTGGCCGAGCACACGAATTCTGTAGGAAGAGGACCGGCTGACGTTTTACAGGGGCATGACGGTTACGGACTTGCACAAATCACTGCAGGACTGGTGAGAGCGTACGAACAGGGTGTGCAACGAGACGCACAGCCTGAAGACCCCGCTCACGCGCTTGTATTCGGCAAAAAATCGAACGCGGCCCGCCGAGCGTTTTCGAAAGAATGTCAGTGGGTCGTCGCTCCCCCCAAGAATGACTGACGCGCCGCCAAGTTTGTTCGAATCGGATCGAACCCAATTGACGAATACAGGTCGCATTTTGATGAATACATTACTAAACTGACTTAGCAACACCAGTGTCAGGCGTTTTCTGGTTCGCCTGACCGCCGTCTTGGATTCCAGGGCCGCACTCCGCATCTCGGAGCCACCAGCACTCACTCAGTGCGAAAGGCTCCGTACATGCTTATCGAAATGTGGCCCATCAGTCGGCCGAAGCCGTACCCTGGCAACCCACGGCTTAATGACGATGCCGTCGGACAGGTCGCGAAATCGATCGTCACCTTTGGTTGGCGGCAACCGATCGTGGTTGACGGTGACGACACGATCATCGTCGGCCACACACGATTGAAGGCAGCGCTCCACCTGGGGATCTCGGAAGTCCCGGTTCATGTTGCTAAAGACCTCACCCCGGATCAGGTACGTGCCTATCGCTTGGCAGACAACAAGCTGGCTGAATTGGCCGAGTGGAATATGGATCTGCTGCCGATCGAGCTGGGACAGTTACAAGAAGCCGATTTCGATCTGGGACTGATTGGGTTCGATCAGGATGAACTTCAGAAGTTGCTCAGCCCTGAGGGGGAGGAGGGGCTGTGCGATCCCGACGATGTACCAGAGCCTCCGGATGACCCCATCACACAACCGGGAGACCTGTGGATCCTGGGCGATCATCGACTGCTTTGTGGTGATTCCTCGAAGCCTGAGGATCTAGACCGTCTGCTCAATGGGCAACCGATTCACCTGTGCAACACCGATCCGCCGTACAACGTGAAGGTCGAACCGAGGTCCAATAACGCCATCGCGGCGGGGCTCTCCTCGTTCGCTGGAGCAACGCACCACCAGTCGATGGACGTCGCGCGTCATCCGGGGAAGTCGAAGCCGACCCAGAAAAAGATGCGTGCCAAAGACCGTCCCCTGGCCAACGACTTCGTCACGGATGATGAATTTGACCGGCTACTCGACGCGTGGTTTGGCAACATCTCGCGAGTCCTACTTCCTGGTCGGGCACTGTATTGCTGGGGCGGATACGCCAACGTCGCGAACTATCCCCCGGCTCTGAAAAAGAATGGACTCTACTTCAGCCAGGCGATTATCTGGGACAAGCAGCATCCGGTGCTGACGCGCAAAGACTTCATGGGCGCGCATGAGTGGTGCTTCTATTCGTGGAAAGAAGGGGCCGCACACCGGTTTTACGGGCCGAGTAATGTAACCGACTTGTGGCACGTCAAAAAAATCCCTCCGCAGCGGATGGAACATTTGACCGCGAAGCCCGCAGAACTGGCGGTGCGGGCGATTCAGTACTCGACCGTCGCGGGTGAGAACGTGCTGGACCTCTTCGGCGGGTCAGGTTCGACGCTCATCGGGGCCCAGCGGACGGGTCGCAAGGCATTCCTGATGGAACTGGATCAGGCCTATTGTGATGTGATCGTCGATCGCTTTCAGCGATTCAGTGGCCAGGCCGGGGTGCTAGAACGAACGGGAGAATCGCCGATCCCAATGAAGGCACGTGAGGAGGGGATGCTGTGATCTACCTCGCCAGTCCCTATTCGCATCCACACCGGATCGTTCGCGAGCGGCGATTCCAAGACGCGAGTCGTGCAACCGCGTGCTTGCTGCGATCAGGCTTGAACGTATTTTCGCCTATCGTTTACGGACACCCGCTCGTCGCGCATGGGATACCTACTGATTGGATCTGTTGGGAGGTGTTTGGCCGCGCTTACATCGAACGGTGCGATTCCCTGCTCGTGCTGACGCTTGAAGGTTGGGAGGAGTCGGTGGGTGTGACCGCAGAGATCGAAATTGCACACCAACTGGGCAAGCCGGTGAACTACCTCACGCTCAACGGGGATGAATTGGCGGACTTACTACCGGCTCTGGCCGCACTCGAAACGGAGGTCGTATCTTGACCGAACACACTTCCAACGAGAAAACGCCCGAACGTCGCGAACGTTGGGCGTCACGGGGCGTTTCCCGTTCAGTAGGGCAGGGTCTCGGGGCGGGCTTCCGCGTCGGTCGTCTGAGGATCCAGACAATCCGCGACCGCGAGGAGCGTCTGCAGCAGGTCGTTGGCGTCAAAATCCTTCGACCGCCGACCCCGTTCCAAGGCCTCTTCGAGTCGCAGGGCTACGACGCGCAGGGCATCGGCAACGTTGTGTTCGGGACTCGTCATCGTGATCTCTCCTTTCGTTGGGGGTCAGGATGCCGTCTTGCCGTTGAGGGCGAAATGCCCCCGTTCGGTCTTGATGAAGCGGGATTCCTCCCCCTTGGTGGTGATTTCCCGCAGGATCGCGGCGTACAGCGTCGCGTGCGGCGTCTTGCCCCCGGGGCTTTGCCAGTAACCTTTCGCGGCCATCGCGTCGATCATCCCCTTCGAAGTCAGGGGCTCCGCCGATTCCCCCAAAACCTTCGCGGCCGCGTCGAGGGCACTCATCTTGCCGCTGGGGGAGGCTTTTGGTTTTTCAGTTTTGGGCTTCGTCGTCTTGGCTGGGGCCTTGGTAGCGAGGGTCGCCTCGGCAGCTGCGGTTGCTTCGGCTTCGCGTTTCCCGATCTCCAGCCATTCGTCGTATTCCGCCTTAGTCAGTTTGCGGGCGAGATTGTCAAGGTAGTACCGGTCGGTGGTCTTCGATCGTTCTGCTTTGCCCGTGACCCCGTTGAAGGTGATCGCGATCCCCTCGAAAGAAATCCCGAGGTCGCCTTCGTCCTTCAATCGGGCGTTGGTCACCTCGAGCATCTCGGCGTGGTGGGTCTCGTAAATCTCCCCTTTGGCCACTTTCGTAATCTTGGCTTCTGTTTGTGCAGTCGTCTTGGACTTTGCGGCGGGTTTCTTCGACATGGTCTTCGTTCCTCGTTCAAGGGCGTAATGGTGTGGCTGCCATCGTCAGGCCCGGCTTACCACAGCCGGGCGACGCGCTGGTACGCGTTTCGGCGTTCACCCGTAGATGTGTTCCACCAACCCAGCGGTCAGGAAATCCAAAATCTGCTGGGCCTTCGCAGTGGTGGGTTCGACGTCCCAACCCCGGTCGAAGTTGCAGACCGTCGTGCCATCCGAAAGCTGGGCGATCCAGATCTTGCTGATGCGGCTGTCGGCCAATTCGAAGTCGGTCTGTTCGGCGTGTTCGGGGAAGACCAGGGCGTCGAAGCGGTGCCCGTCGATTGTGCCTCGCACCCAGGTTCCTGTTCCCGCTGCCTGTCGCGTGACCTTCGTGATCTGCAGGTCGTCGCCAAGTTCGTCGTGTGTTTTCGTCGTCATCGTTGGGCTCCCGTTGGTGTGTGAATTCCGTTTGGCGGGCACACAGTTACCTCGGGTGGAAAACGACATCCACTCAGTTTCGCAGCAATTCGATGACATTCGGAAAGGATTCCGGAAATGGCCGAAACCCCTGGAAAACAGGCTCTGAGTCCGATGGCGATGCCGATTGCGGACGTCGCGAAACTGCTCGCGAAAGTCAGCGGGAAGGGGGTTAATTCGGCAATGTTGGAGGAGGACGTAGCCGAAGGAGCCCCCACCAATCCTGATGGCACCCTCAATCTCGTGAACTACGCGGCCTGGCTGGTGAAGGAGATGTCGAAGCGTGCCAATTGATCCGCGCAAGCTGGGACCCACGCAGATGTGTCGACTGCTGAACTCCACCCCGCTGGGTGAAGTGATCAGCGAGCGCCAATTGCACCGGCACCGGACCCGCGCGGGCTATCGCATCGGTGACGGGAAGCACGTTGATCTCTACCGATACGTCGGTTGGTTGGTGACGCAGCGACACGCCCAACCCACGGAGGGGGCAGGGCTCTCCGGTTATGACGCGATGAAGGAACAGGCTCGCGTCCGCAACGCGCTCTTGTCGCAATCAGGACGTGATATCGGCGAACTCCCCGCCGTTGTGGACCCGGAACGGAAGGCTCAGGCCGCTGCGAGTTTCCGCTTCTTCTGTGAGACCTATTTCCCGCAGACGTTTCACCTGGCCTGGTCTCCCGATCATTTGAAGGTCATTGCCAAGATCGAGCAGGCGGTCATTCACGGGGGCCTATTCGCTCTGGCGATGCCGCGTGGGTCCGGCAAGACGACGCTGGCCGAATGTGCCTGCCTATGGGCAATCCTGTTCGGTTACCGCGAATTCGTCGCCCTGATCGGCGCCAGTGAAGCCCACGCAGAAGAAATGCTGGACTCGATCAAGATGGAATTGGAAGGGAACGAGCTCTTACTGGAAGACTTCCCGGAAGCGGTCTTTCCGATCCAGGCCTTGGAGGGAATTGCGAACCGTTGCGCCGGACAACTCCACGAAGGCGAACGGACGCACATTGTCTGGACGGCCAAAGAGATCGTCCTGCCCACGATCAAGAACTCAGCCGCGAGTGGTGCGATCATCAAGGTGGCGGGGATCACCGGACGCATTCGGGGTATGAAGTACAAACGGGCAGACGGGAAGGCAGCACGCCCGTCCCTCGTGGTGCTCGACGATCCGCAAACGGATGAATCAGCCCGCTCTCCCTCCCAGTGCGCTGAACGAGAGCGGATCCTGGCGGGAGCCGTGCTCGGTTTAGCCGGTCCTGGCCGCAAGATCTCGGGAATCATGCCCTGTACGGTCATTCGTCCCGACGATATGGCCGATCGCATGTTGAGTCGTGACCATCACCCCCAGTGGCAGGGGGATCGAACGAAGATGGTCTACGCGTTCCCGACGAACGAAAAGCTGTGGCAGGAGTATGCCGAGATCCGGTCCGAGAGCCTGCGGAACGAACGGGGGCTGGATGATGCGACGGCATTCTACGAAGCCCATCGGAGCGAGATGGATGTTGGGGCCCAAGTGGCCTGGCCGGAACGGTTCAACCCCGACGAACGATCGGCCATCCAGCATGCGATGAACCTGAAGCTGCAGAACGAAGCCGCATTTTGGGCTGAATACCAGAATGAACCGGTGGCCGAGCGGGGACTGGGCGTCGATCTGCTCACCGCAGAGCAGATTTGCAACAAGATTAATCGTCTCGAACGTGGGAAAGTCCCGCATGGCGCCACGCATCTCACGGCCTTTATCGACGTGCATCAGAACTTGTTGTTCTGGATGGTCTGCGCCTGGGAAGACGGCTTCACCGGATCAATCATCGACTACGGAGCCTATCCCGATCCGCAGCGGCCCTATTTCACACTCCGTGATGCGACGAGGACTCTCTCAACCATCGCAGCCAGTTCAGGATTGGAGGGCGCGATCTACGGCGGATTGACCGCATTGACAGAACAGCTTTTCAGTCGAGCCTGGACCCGGGAAAATTCGACTCCGTTGTTCATCGAAAAATGCCTGATCGACGCCAACTGGGGACAATCCACAGAAGTGATCTATCGATTCTGTCGGCACTGTGCCCATCCGACGATTGTGGTTCCAAGCCACGGCCGCTACGTGGGGGCCTCCAGCAAGCCGTTTAGCGAGTACGAGCGTCGCGATGGGGAACAGGTCGGTTGGAACTGGCGCATTCCTATTGCGAACCCCGACCGCCCGGTGAGGCATGTCATCTTTGACACCAACTTCTGGAAATCCTTTGTCCAAGCGCGTCTGATGGTCGCGATCGGGGATCAAAGCTGTCTGTCCTTATTTGGCGATGATCCCACCAAACACAGGCTGCTCTCGGATCATCTCACAGGCGAGTACAAAGTTCAGACCATCGGGCGGGGGCGAACCGTGGACGAATGGAAAGCGAGGCCGGAGCAGCCCGATAACCACTGGCTCGATTGCCTGGTCGGAGCGACTGTCGCGGCGTCGATGCTCGGTGTCAGTCTTCTCGGGGAAAAACCCGCCGGTCGCAGGACATTCTCGATACCGGTGAGCTTTTCGCAGATGCAACGAGATCGCTGGAAAAGCTCCGGCAGGGATGGGCCGCTGATGAGGTGATGTAGCTGAAATCTATCTTCGGTTCTACAGCTTCATAGTCGAGCGAGGAACCTCGAGAATGAGTTGATTCTCTCAACAACCGCTTCACAGCCTAATTCTGGATGCTGAAACAATTGAAATGTGCAAATGGTGAAAGTCGATGACGAAAAACGAGAATTTGACCGAACGCTCAATAGGAAAGCAAGGGAGGAGCAACATAACAAATGAAGAGCAATAACCGATTTAATTCAGTTCGAAAGTAATCAAGAACCCAAAATGGAGAAAACGGGTCTGTCGTAGATTGACATTCTTGTCCCGCGAAATGACAATTCCACTCCTGTTCTTCGCCAAGAGATTCTTAGCGAGATCGGTCGAGGTCCATCCCTCAGTTTGGCTAAATTCGTCCGATCCAATCGTGAAGTTGCCAATTCCACTTGGGTTTAACCGATGATGCAAGATAACATCGAGCCAATTCGCGAAATGGCTGGTGTTCAAAGCACAACATCGAACCTATGGAATGAATACTATCGCTTGTCTGGTCTTGCCATCAATGGAGGACGTAGTGTTGTAGAAGCAGAGCTGGTGAGCTTGCTTCTCAAAGTAACAGAGCCTGCACTGCAAGCTCGAATCTACAATGACCTCGGTGTATTGGAGAGTCTCGATTATCGCCAAAGTGCTGCCATCCGCTCGTTTCGCCTTGCGATAGAATTGCAACCAGAATGGCCATTGCCGCAAGAAAATCTCAGTCATTTACAGCGGCAACGCAATTCCTTCGGGTCGCGTAATGGAACGCCTCGAACTCGCGT